>NZ_CP173171.1:0-117684 GCF_044788715.1 Methylotuvimicrobium sp. KM1
ATGGGATTACAGGATCGAGACTATTACAGGGAACAACTCCGTTATCAGAAGCCTCCCAAAAAAGGCGGAGGAAGCCTGAAATACCTGATTATCCCTGCGCTTATGCTGGCCACGCTTTGGTTCGGTGCCGACGCTTTGTTGAAGTATCAAACCGAAGAGCGAATCAAAGCCTCCCTCCTCATTGAGCCCATAACCGGCGGCGTCGTTCTGAAATCGGACCGGCAGGGGCATTTCAGGGGCGTTGCTCTGATCAATGATGTTCCCATGCCCTTTATGATCGACACCGGCGCGACCAAAACCGTGATTCCCGCAAAAATGGCAACCGCTGCGGGTTTGCCTTTCGGCCGCCCCATTCAAACAAGCACGGCCGGCGGAAAAGTCTATGACAGTGAGACACAAATAAGTAGCCTGAAAATCGGCAATGCCGAAATCAGAAATCTCGACGCTCATATCAACGACCATATAGAGCAAGTGCTGATCGGGATGAACACTTTGAAGCATTTCAGCATGACGCAAAATGGGGATACTTTGACACTGACGGCCAACAATCAGGTCACAGACAGATTACCTATCGAGCCGACCGTCAACTTTGACAGCATTTCGGCACAACAGCCCGCGAGAAGTCCGGAAAAAATCATCAAAAGACTGATCTGCGACGAAAACCAGAATTGCAAAACGTCTTACAGCGACCGATAAGGACACGCATGAAAACATACAAGATCATTTTCGGCTTGATGGCCTTTGGCCTAACAAGCCCGGCAATGGCCGATATCGAAACCGAGCCTCATCCGATCGACCTCAAATACGAGGCCTGCATGGAAAAGACAAACGATTATCCGGCGATGATGGCTTGCGTTGAAACGGCCAATTCGGAATGGCAAACGGAGATGACTTCGATCTATGGGAAACTGCAAAGCCGGTTAAAACCGAAAGACCATTCGACATTGCAGAATGCCCAAAAGGCATGGCAGGCATACCATGACGCTGAATTTGCTCTTTATAATGCGATGCAGGCCGGCGAAGAAGTTGACGCTTTTATGTTCGCCGAAAAGAAAATGCGGGTGATCGGAGATCGGGCGAAGGAGCTGCAGAGCTTCAGCGATTATGTGTTTTTGGCGGAGCCGGAACAGTGAATTAGCCAATTTGGTAGACTGTTTCCGACCCGCTGCTGTCTGTCGCTCGAAGTGATTCAATGTCGGCGATTAGATCATTAGCAGCCGTTACGCACTATCATTGATGATATACGGAAAGAAAAATCTCATGCCAATCAAAGAACTATCGTATAGAAGAGCGTTAATGGGTGGATATACTGTTAACAGCTTAATAACTTGTTAGGCTTTTAGGATAATCACAATGCAAAATATTCAACCTCCACCAGATGTATTTTTTTCCATTCCTACAGACTTGCCAATTCCGTTGGATGATGGTGCATGTGAGCATTTGGAAAACATGCGGATGCCCAACGTTTACCTATGGTCAACCGATGATCAAGAAATCAATCTCTCCAGCTTGTCCGGTTGGAACGTAATTTTCTGTTATCCAATGACAGGTCGCCCCAGTGTTCCCATCCCCGAAGGCTGGGTTCAAATTCCCGGTGCTGCTGGATGTACGCCCCAAGCATGTTCATATCGTGACAATCACGCTGAACTCAAACGTAATGGCGTAGGCATTTACGGCATAAGCACTCAAACATCGGAGGCACAAAAAGAAGTCTCTAATCGTTTGGGGTTGCCTTATCCGCTTTTGAGCGATGCCAATCATTCTTTTTCCTCAGCCTTGAAATTGCCTATGCTTGAAGTTGGCGTTTCAAAATTGATCAAAAGGCTGACGCTCATTCTTAAAGATGGAGTGATAAAAAAATGCTTTTACCCTGTATTTCCGCCCGATAAAAACGTTGTTGAGGTGATAGCTTGGCTCTCCGAAAACAAAGCCTAACCTAACGTTCGAGCGGGACTGCCGCGAAGCAGCCCGCGTCAGCCCCTCAACTAAACGTGTGTCCCTTCATGCTAAATTATGTCTAACAGTGTCCCATCGTTTTTCTGCTCGTCATTTGAAGGATCCCGAAAAGCCCAACCATGACTGCAACAGTGCTGGCGACCAATACCCCACCGGTAGTCGTAATCCACACTCCTGAGACCATTAGCCCTACTGATGCGATTACCCAAATATAATCGCCTGTTGAAAAATACAATATCAGTTTTTTTTGTGGCAGAGGAACCCTTGACGCCCAAAGCAGATGGAGACCATTCAGTATCAATAGAATCCCTAGAATCAGGATGTATAATTGAGGGGCTGGTGACGCGCCACCTAAGAAATTTGCCACCAGGCTAGGTTGCAGAGCAAATACCACTCCGAAAGCTAAACAGCTAATAGCGTTTGCTCGCATAACATTTTTTAGACTTAACATAATTACTTCTCCTATGTACACTTGGTTGACATAGAGCATAATTGCTGAGGAATTTCATGTCAACTAGGTTTACAAAAAGAGGGGTTCCATTGGTGGAATCTCAGTCATTGCAGCTCATTCAAAGCGCATCAAGGCTAAACGATGTAATTACAAAATATCTTTCTCAGCGCCTAGTGGAAAAGGGTTATGCGTCGCTCACGCCGTCACTTCTTTCTTTTCTCAGTATTCTCGAGTGCGGAGTGAACTATGGATCAGAAATAGCTCGAAATTTAGGCGTAACAAGACAAATGGTCGCGAAAACTGTGAAAGAGCTCTGCCACTTGGGATATCTTGAGCAAATAGATAGCACTGGGAAGCAAAAGGAGATTCACTTTACAGAGACTGGCGAATACCTCATGTCAGATGCCAGACAGTTGCTAGCCGAAGTGGATGAAATTCTATTTAAGGATGTAGATGCTAGAACACCACAAGCAATAATTCGCGAGCTTAATATAATGATTTGTGCAGTTAATGATCGCCGACACATATAACAATCGGCTGCACAGTGACCGATTTTCCGCCGCTTCGCGGAGCCATCGGGTCAGATAAGGAACTTGAGCATGTCAAAACGATATACGGTATTAAACGTAACGCCATCAAGCAGGCGCTTAGGCGCTCCTTATGTGACCCGTTAGGTAATAAATAAGATGAAGAATCTAGGAAAAGCCTGGGTTGTATTGGAAGAATCGTATCATTCTGAGGAAAAACGATTAATTACAGTACTTAGCCCAAGAAAAACAGTAGCCTATGTCGCAGAGTACATCGAGCAGGCTTATGTTGATCGCTATGCCAGTTTCGATGAAAAAATTGTGTTCAAGAAAGACAAAAAGAAATCACCTTTTCGAATCGAGCGTTACATGATCAATGACACAACAATTAGCCATGGGCACGATCCAATGTTTAATGCTTACTATGCACACAAGCTAGAGCGTAAAGGTGAAAACTTCTTATTTCATTACCGAGTATACAAAGGTGATTTAGATAATAGAGAGGTTACGGAGCACATAGGGGAGATCAAAATTGCCTAACAAGGCAAATCAACACGAACGATCGGGTCAGAGGAGGCCGAAGCCTCCGTCTGCCCACAGAACCGTGCATACGGGTCCGTACACGGCTCCTCACGTAAGATAGACCCATTGAGTCACGTCAAACCAGTGCGCGAGCTTTTGGTCGGATCGGATGGTTTGTCCTTTAGCCTCGATAAACCACTTATTAGGGTAAGCTCTGGACACCGCTACTGTCTTGCTCAGTGCCCAGCGCTTCCGGTGGGTAAAGGCTACGGCTGCGGCTTTCGGTGATACCCCTCTCTTGATCAGTGTCCGGTAGAGAAACCTCCTCCGTTTTTGCTGGTCAACCAGCCTCGCTCTCAGTCGCCGCCGGATATGGGCTTCTATCTTGCCTAATTGCGCAGGGTATTGGCTTAGACTGTAATAATTTGCCCAGCCTTCATACCATTGGTTAATCGACTTTAGGGTTGTTTCCAGATCCTTGTGGGTTCCTCGTGGCGTTAGGGCTTTGACTTTATCCATGGCCGTTTGCAGGGCTTTTCGCGCGATCGCGATCGTCCCGTTCACTACCGTAAAGCCCAAAAACTTTACCTTCTCTGATCTCGCCACTTGACTTTTCTCCCGGTTCACCTTGAGCTTGAGCTTCCCTTCGATGAACTGGCTGATCGTTCCCATCACGCGTTCCGCCGCTTTCTGCGACTTCACGAAGATGTTGCAATCATCGGCGAACCGGCAAAATGCCAAGCCGCGCTTTTCCAGTTCTGTATCCAGTTCGTCCAACACGATGTTACTCAGCAAAGGGCTTAGTGGACTGCCCTGCATCGTGCCTTCTTCGCTCCGGACCACTATGCCGTTGATCATAATACCGCTTCGCAGTGTGAGTCCGATCAGGCGCAGTATCCGTTTATCGGTGATTCGCTGGCCCATTCGGGATATCAACCGGTCATGATGGATTCGATCAAAGAACTTCGATAAATCAATATCCACCACGTACGGTTTGCCACCGGTGATGATAGTTTGTGCCGCTTGTACCGCTTGATGTTGACTCCGCCCAGGGCGAAAGCCATAACTGTGCGGCGAAAAATGCGGCTCAAATACCGGTTCCAGTAGCAACTTCAGTGTCGCTTGCACCACCCGATCTCGCACCGTCGGAATGCCCAGCAGTCTGACCCCGCCATGCGGCTTGGGTATTTCCACTCGGCGTACCGGCGCGGGTTGATAAGTCCAGTTGATCAATTCCTGTTGCAACCGGCTTAGCTCTTCGTCTAAACGGGCATCGAAATCCGCAAGCGTCACTCCGTCTATGCCGGGTTTGCCTTTGTTTTTCTTCACCTGTTCAAATCCCACGTTCAGGTATAACGTTGAACACAGGTTTTCGAAAAGTCTTGTTTCCTCAATGTGTTGATTCAAATCATTCATTTCACTCGTCTTTGCAGAAGGTTTTCACTAATCTCGCACGGTGGATTCGTTCACTTTATACGTCGTGAATAGTCCACCGCTCCTAGTTGGCTGATCTCGACCCTCCGGTCTTTAATTAACGATTGAACCACTTACGTGTTCCACCCTTCGCCTCCAACGTCCTGTCTCTGGTTCGATGTTTTACCCTCTTCCATGTCACCATGAAATCATCGGCATCGACTTTTACGACTACTACGGCTTCATCTGCAGACCCTCGACTCATCACGTCCGCATTACTGCTGCGCTTAGGGCTTAAGGAATCGCAGTTATTCCGACCCAAGCCGACGGCCCTTCACTGGGTAAGGTAGTCAACCTTGTCTCGATCCACCTACCTTCAATACAACCACAGGTTACGGTGAGAATATCGGGCTTTGGTGGCTCCGGGCACCTTACCCACTGTGGCTGCCTTACGAAGGTTCACTTGCGTTTAGGTGACCGATTTGGCTCCAGCTTCCTTCAGATTCCGCATTGGCTCCCGATAACCGTGCTTCCCTGTTGGGTAGCTACCGGCAGTTTCTTTGGACACCCTTGCCTTCGCCTACACCTTCCCTTCTCACAGGGCAATGGCTGGACTTTCACCAGCTTGCTGACTACCATGCCAGTCGCACCAGTACTCGCTAACGCTCGCATTGCTCCGGTTATTTGCGGCGTTGAACTTTCCTTCATTGTCAGTTTAGGTGCGTGGCTAGATTTCTCTGAATAACCGCTTTACAAGGACGACCAGCCACCCATACGAAACCGGTGACTGTCTCTTGATAGCCGAAATCTGAAACTCAACGCACAAAACCCGCAAATCGGCCAGTCCGGCTTAAAAGCCTACCTCCCTGTACGCTTTTAAACTCGGCCCGCCCGAATTGCTCACGCCCCCGAGCCGGAAGCGCCCGAGCATTAGCCATCCATGGCCGCGCGGCACACACGTCCGTGTGAGTGCCGCCCCACCTTTGGCCGGCACGGTTCAACGCCCCCGGTACTTGACCATCGCCCGCCGGGAGCCCTAGCCGCGTCAAATCCGCCACTCGTTTGGCCAAGCGCAATACGTCCCTGTATTGCCCCAATGGCCAAACGAATGGCTCAGTCTTTCCTTTTCCGGACGTGCGCGGGTATTTGCCTTCCCTGGCCTCGCGGCGAAGACATCCCTGTCATCGCCGCCCGAAGTCTTGTCGCTCTGTTTATCGCTCGCTGGTACCCAAGCGTTGCTATCCCTGCGCGTCCTGCAATCCCTGCTCCGGGCATCCCTGCCCTCGCTAAAATCGACCGCTTACCGGCAATTCCCCGCTTTCCGGAACCCGGCTGCTTGCGCTTCGGTCTCGCTGGAAAACTCGACGATATTCTCCGGCTTCATCGCGTCATAGCTCGGGCAGCCGGCTGGCAGATGATAGATTTTGCTGTTGCGGTTCCCCCGGATCTTTCCGGAAGCGGAAACAGGTTTGTTCTCCGGAGATGCCGGGTGACTTGCGGGAATCTTGCTGACAATTCCGTCGGCGGTGTTCTTGTGTCCAAGCGACCACTGGCGTTGGCCAGTCACGAACGGGTTGCTGTGGCCCATGCGTGACGCAATGCGTCTATCCCGTTCCCGCTCCCAATCGCTGACCGGAAATTGTTTGTCCCACGCCATCAATAGCTGTTGCTGCTGGCGGGACATCCTCATGTTGTAGCGGTCGTGCATGTAGAAATAGATACGCGCGATTTGGCCTTTGACCTCATCGCGGGGTTCGGCCACACGATCTTTGAAATCGACTTTGAAGTCGCAAGCGCCGTGCTGCTTGGGCGTTGACGGCAACATGCCGAAATTGTAATTGCTGCGGTTTGCGTTGACCTCGCCGACCGATGGCGTCCGGTTGTGTAAATCGGCTTCCATCGCGTTGAACACCGGATCGGTGGCATTACAGTTCTTCCGGCCGCCGTTCTGCCAACATTGCCGGGCCCTACCGAAGTTTGAGGCTGGTACGATATGCTCCCCATTCGGTCCGGATTGCCCTGTTTGACTGGGACCGTATTTTGTAGCCGCAGGATTCGAGATCAACGCGGCCGCCGGATCGTCCGACCCACTGCCAGTTACAACCGCAATAGAAGGTACCCGCTTGGGTTCGATCGTGGTAGACGTATTGCCGGGCTTCGGCTTTGGCTTGATCGAAAGTTTGTGGTGCCGCGAAAGCCTGGAGAGCGGAAAAGAAAAGCAGAATGCCGATGGTTCTGGCTGTGTTGCTCAATGTTGTTGTTACCCGTTAACCGGAAAAAACGGGCCATCTTACAGGAGAATAATGATGACCATAAGGATCCATGTAAAAATGAACAATAGAGCTATTGAAATTGATACAAATGCCCATAGATCATCGAATGGCATTCTTATCTAAAACCAGATTCCAAAAGTCCGTTTTGATTGTCTACTTAGTCTGGATGCAGGTCTGTAGAACAAAATTCAGTGTCGCCTAATTGCAATGGATAATGAAGAATGAAGCTAACCCTCATCAAGGCTCAAGTTTGGAAGTACAAATCGATCGACGATTCAACACCGGTTGATCTTAGCAATCATGTAACAGTACTCGTCGGTAAGAATGAGTCTGGTAAGACTGCCTTTCTTGAGGCACTGCACAAATCACTGTCACTAGGTACAGCAAAATACAATTATGTAGCTGACTATCCACGCAAAGAATTCACCCGTTACCGTCAACAACATGAAGGTAAAAAATATCAGAAAGTTGTTGAGCTTACTTTTCGGATAGAGAAAGTTTTAGCGGATAAAATTAATAAAGAGGTTTTTGGTGGGGTAGCAATTGTAGATCCACATACAACCTTTACACGCTGCACGACTATCGGAAACACAAATACCATTGATTTACATATCGATCAAAAATCGGCACTTTCTGCAATTCAAAAGCCTTTAATTGATTTGGAACATGCAACTGATGTTTTTAAGGATGCTGAGACGCTAGCAGATGTACTAACCAAGATTGAAGAGTTAGGCCTACCTCCCGACAACAAGTTAGCTATTTTCGCGGCTGAATGGCGAAGCCGGGAAAATAAAGCTAATAATTGGAGCTTGATAGATGGGCATATTTGGAAAGCCTATTTGTCCCCAGCATTACCCAAGTTTTTGTATTTTGATGACTACAAATTGCTCGAAGGCAAAATAAACCTACCTTCATTACAAGATCGCGAATCCTCTGGACAGCTGACAGATGCCGATGAGACGGCACTTGGCCTATTGGAATTAGCCGGTACTTCACTGCAAGACTTGATCAGCGACGAAGGTTATGAGACTGCTAAGGCTGAACTGGAAGCCATAGGTTTAGACATCACCCAAAAGGTTTTCGAATTTTGGAAACAGAACCAAGATCTTGATGTTGAATTCGATCTTAAAGCTGATCCAAAGGACACATCGCCATACAACAACGGGGTAAATCTATACATACGTATCAAAAACAGACGGCATGGTGTGACCGTACCGTTTGATCAGCGAAGCAAGGGATTTATCTGGTTTTTTAGCTTCCTGGTTTGGTTTGATGCTGTTCAGTCACGCGTAAATACAAATAATGACCTGATATTATTATTGGATGAACCAGGCTTGAACCTACATGCGCTTGCTCAAGCCGATTTTCTTGCTTACATTCGAGAGTTATCCACGCAACACCAGATAATTTACTCGACGCACTCTCCTTTTATGGTCGATAGTGCTCATCTTGAAGATGTTCGTGTGGTTGAGGATCGACTCAAAGAGGGAACAAAGATTACCCGCGAGTTGGCTGGTTCATCAGACGAAAGTATTTTCCCATTGCAGGCAGCTCTTGGTTATTCGATTGCACAAAATCTATTTATAGCTAAGAAGAATCTTTTAGTCGAAGGTCCTGCCGATTTGATTTTGTTGCAGCATATGGGTTCACTATTGGAAGCAAATGGTAAGCAGGGACTTGATGACGCCATCTTAGTACCTGTAGGTGGGTTAGACAAACTTGCAACATTTGTAGCCTTACTTGGAGCAAACAAACTCAAAATTGCTGTACTACATGATCGAGCAAGTACACCTCATCAGAAACTTGAAGATTTGATTCGACAGCGGTTGATTGAGAGAAAACGAGTGCTCGATTTCTCGATGTTCTTGGGTGAGTCCACGAATGAAGCTGATATAGAGGATTTACTCCCTATAGAGCTTTATATTGATGCCTTCAATGTCTCTTATGCTAATGAATTAAAATGCAAAACACTTACAGTTGCAGAGCTTGATGAGCATCCGAGAGTTGTAGAACGCATTAATAAATGGCTAAAACAAAATGGAATTGCTTTGCTTAAAGATGGTGGCTTCAATCATTACCGTGTTGCTCAAGCCGCTTTACCAAAACTGACTACTGAGTCGCTTAAACCAGAAGATCTTACGATTTTTGAGAAACTGTTTGAACGTGTCAGCAAGGCATTTTGACTGATTAGCCTATTCTCGTAAATGTGAGGGATTGATGGCCGGTTAAACTGAATTGCAGACATGGTAATCGGCAGCAACGGTTCGTTTGCGAACCCTCGACCTGTAACATAAGCAACCCGGCTCCTGGCTCCTGGCTCCTCATAGAAGTGTTGTCACCCAATTTCACATCTTGAGGCGGGCGAACAATTCAGCAAATCCGCCAATCGTCCGGGCGAGCGCAATACGTCCCTGTATTGCACTACGCCCTCCCGAATGGCTCAGTCTTTTCCATCCCGTAGCATGCGGGTATAAGCCATCCCTGGCCGCGCGGCACACACGTCCGTGTGAGTGCCGCCCAAACGTTCATTGCGCTTAATATCGTTCTTAGCACCCGACAAGTTGCTTTCCCTGCGCTTCGCAATCCCAATGAGGCGTGCCGTTGGCACCAGTATTTAAAGTCCGCCACCTCTCCCACCCACCAAAGCCCTGATCCATCCTTTTCCAGAGTTTCTTTTCGGGCTTGGTTTCTTCGCTTTTCCAAGCGTTCTTTGCAGGGGCTTTGGCGGCCGGATGTCGTCGGCTCTTGCCTTCAGAAATTTGGGAGAAGCATGGGGGAAAGTGTCGCAAGTTGCGACACTTTTAATGACGTTTCGGAAAATTTTACTCTTCGCTTTGGACCAGGTCTTCGAGGAAAACCTTCAGCTTCTGCTCTTGTTCGGCGTTCAAGACGCTTGTATTTAGCTTTACGGTGATGTGCTTTTCGGTCCTGGCGATATTGCCGACCTTCTTGCCGTCCCTGATCAAGTTATGCGCGTCCTGGATATGACTGTCTCTGGTTTCGTGACCCTTGAGCTTGCGTGCGACATAGGCCGCTATCTTGGTTTGGTCCAGGTCGCTGCTCAACAGCAAGTCCCACGCTTCCGCCAAATAATCGTTGACGGCCGGATGATCCTTGTTCTCGTTCAAAAGCCGCTTGATGTCATTGGCCGCCGATCTCGACAATAAACGCGGATTCTTGTTAAGGTCCTCTATAATAAATGCGGGTAGGTCGTCATAAGCGTAATAGCGGTACATATCCTGGCGGTTAAGCCCTAGCGACTCTGCCAGCTTTTTCTTGGTCGGAAAGGCTTTTTCGACTTGCTTCAGGGCGATGCCGATTTCGTAATCGCTCAGATCCTCACGGTCGATATTTTCTGCCAGCGCGAATACCGCCATATCGCTATCGGATATCTCCATGACCACGGCATCGATATGGCGCCGCTCGATTTGCTTATGCGCCCGCCAGCGGCGCTCACCGGCGGCGATTTGATAGCCGTCGCCGGTTTTCCTGAGCAAGATCGGCTCCAGCAAACCAACTTCGGCGATCGACTGGGCCAATTTGTCTAATTCGTCTTGCGGGAAAATACGGCGGGGCTGGTACGGGTTCGGCTCAATCTTTCCGACTAGAACCGAAACCAATTCCCGGCCTTGATCAAAATTGACGGATTGTTCCGCCGAGGCATGACGCTGCGTGTTTTCCTGCAGCTTTTTCTCCAGCATTTTTTTGATGTCTTTAGCCACTTAGCCGGTTCCTTATACAAGATTGAGTTGTTTGGCGATCACGTCGGCCAGCCGTTTAAATTCCCGAGATACTTTGCAGGTTCGATCTATGTCATGAACGCTCGTTTGCGCTATCGCGGACTGATTTACCTTAGTGCTGGTCGATATGCGGACATCGATGAGTTTGCCGATTTGCTCCTTGGCCGAAGCTTCGATCAGTTTGCAAACCGTTTGCCGTGCGTCGTGTCGGATCAATAAAGCGCCGATCAATTCCAACTCAGGATTGATGCGCCTGATTTTTTCGACTAGCCTTATTAAATCAGTAACGCCGTACATCCCGTACTGGGAACCGGACTCGATCGGAATAATTAAATGCGTGGCGGCGGCCAGTGCGTTACTTGTGAGTAGTTTCAGGCTGGGCGGGCAATCGATCAGGATAACGTCGTAGATGCCGTGAAGGTGGTTTATTTTTTCGCGCAGCTCTTCGGAGGGCCGTGGGGCTTCATCCTTCAATTCGTCTTCTGCTTTGCCGAGATTGAGCGAGCCGTAGATCAGAGAAACGCCTTCGATGTTAGTGTCATCGTAGATCGATTGCGGCAGTTTCTCGACCTCCGACAACAGCAGTTCCGCGCAGGTAACCGGAACTTCGCTCGGGTGCTTCTTGCCGATATGCAGGCTGGCGTTGGCTTGCGGATCGAGGTCGATCACCAGAACTGACAGGTCCATTTTCGCCAGCTCTGACGCAAGATTGACGACTGTTGTGGTTTTTCCGCACCCGCCCTTGTGATTTGCGACAGCGATTACTTTTGTTCTACTTGTCATTTGTGTTCGATTTATTTAATTTCGTGTTAAGTATAAAGATTATAGCGGGTAATGCAAATCACGCCTTTAAATCTAAAAAACCATTTTTTCCAATAAATACCTGTAGATTGACATAATTTAGCCTGATATCGATTTTGTTTTCTCGCTGCAACGTGCACGGTCGACAAAAAACCGTATTCATTGTTATCGAAAAAGTGTCGCAAGTTGCGACACTTTTTCGAACGATAAACCTGGAAATGAATATGCCATACCTAAAGCTCCTGGCCTTCATGCTCTTCGCTTCATCTATTTCGGCGGCACAGTTAGATTCTGTTCTAACAAACATCATACCTGGCACAATCACCTTCATCGGCGAAAGCCATCATCGAATCGAGTCGCCATTATTGATCAAACGATTGATTCACAGCGCTGTCGGCAGGCAAAAATGCCAGATTCTGGCGTTAGAGATTGGCAGCGACCAACAGCCGGTGATCGACCAAGTGATGGCGGATGAGAAACCGGTCGGAGCGATCGAGATATCGGAGACCATCGATCATGAGCCATTCCGGACCGTCATCGCTTACTTTGCCAAGCTGAAATCGAACGGTTATTGCCTCGACGTGGTTGCGATCGACGCCGGGGCCGATACCCAGGTTGAACGTAACGAATGGATGGCAGCTCGGCTTGCCGGATTGCCGAAAGATAAGCCAATCATCGTCTTGGTGGGCGCATTGCATACGCTCAAAAAAGTCGCTTGGACGGTGTCAACCGGCAAACCTTCGGTTGCTGAAATTTTGGCCGGAAAGGGCTTTCGCGTGAAATCGTTTCCTCAACGCTGGATACCCGGGGAATGTCCGGGGAACTCCATCCGGCAGCATCGCTTTGTCGGTGCATCTGATCCGGAGGCGGCGACTATTCTCAACGAAAGCTTGTTATCGTTGCTCAACGCGAAACCGGCGATATCGGCCGAGGGCGTGGTGGACGGGTTTATCGTGTGGGGGTGCGACAGTCCGCCACGCGGCGATTCGTCACATTCCGGAGTAGGGGAGGTCAGATCGAATTTGTGCAACTCAATCGTTGATGCGATTAGCTTGCGTAATCGCACGTTTCAAAGTTAACATTCCTCCAATTCCGTTATCGCTAATCTGAGCTACGCAGACACATACTTTTAGATATTGACATTATCAAAAGAGCAAATAAATGAACATGAAAAAAAGCAATTGGGCGGCTGCCAGCTTAATTCTAACGCTTACACTTATAAACGGGACCGCACAGGCGGCGTTGCATGATAGAGGTAACGGTTTGGTCTATGATGACGTATTGAACGTAACGTGGCTGCAGAATGCAAATCTGGCTGCTACCGAATCCTTCGGTGTAAGTGGTATCAATGCCTTAGGTGTAGATAATGGATCTATGCACTGGGAAACTGCGAATAGTTGGATAAGTGCAATGAATGCATACGATAATGATGCAGGTTGGTTGGGCTACAACGATTGGCGCCTGCCGACGATAAGTCCTGTGAACGGTATAGCATTCAATCTTAGTATAAGCGTTGACGGTTCAACCGACATTGGTTACAACATAACCAGCTCAAACTCCGAACTGGCTTATATGTTTAATGTGAATCTTAATAATGTGGGTCAGTACGATACCTCTGGCGGTCTTATCGGATGCTGGCCAATTTGCTTACAAAACACCGGTCCGTTCGAAAATCTCCAAGCAGGATCACCTTGGATTTACTGGTCTGGCGTCGAGTATATGCTCGAACCCTATACTGATAGCGCGTGGTCGTTCATTACCCATGGCTACTATCAGGGCTTAGGTAATAAGGCACAAAAGGGTTACGTCTGGCCGGTTCGCCCTGGAGATGTTACCGTGATTCCAATACCAGGCGCAGTTTGGTTATTCGGCTCAGGCTTGTTAGGCCTATTGAGATTGCCTCGGCGTGGCAATATATGATAATTGGGTCATTTTTAGAATGTAGGAGGAGCGAAAAGGTGCCTGGTTCAATTTAAGTAATTGATGAAATAATGCAACAATCGCGTCGAGAGGTCGCTATACCTGCAAGCTTCGATTGCTATCTCATTACGCCTCACTTCAAACGTTATCCGTCAAAGAAACAATGTCACTCACTATCGCCTCACTCACCAAAAGCCGCAAATTTGCTTACCATGTCTGTAGTGAAGTGAACTTTGAGGCAATTCGGGCTTCTCTTACGCTGCAGTCAGCTTGTGAACTTCTTCAAAATACGCAGTTTCAACACCTACTTTTGGGCAAGCGTTTAACAACTCAAAACATCAACATCAATGGACGAGTAATACAGGTACGGGATCACAAACCTCTAGTCGAAGCAAACATTGAATTAATTGACTCCTGCACATTTAATGACTTCATTCAGGAACTCAATTCTAGAGTTTTTCTATGGGCGGGAACGGAGCTTGGCCCATGCAAGTCCGGGAGAAATCATATACGAAAGTACCAAAATAAAGGCAGTGTGTATATCCTTAGGATCCCAACTACCAAACTACTGGAAACAAATGGAGTAGAACGATTTAAAGTCACGTTCTGCAACTCAGGTTCAGCACGCCAAAACAACGGCCAAAAGGCAAGACGCGGCCATAGCACATTTCTGAGACTTGAACAGTCAACTCAGCCACCGGGAAAGGTTGTCGAATTAACATTTCAGAGTTTTGTAAAACTTCCGCCAAAAACTGAATATGCAGAAGCTCTTGTAGGCCCGTGGTCAACGCTCAAGGCTGATACATAACTCAAACGTTGAACGGCAGCTTTTGCTTTGCAGCTGCCACGCTGAAATACTTGAATGTCACAAAGTTTTCGAAAACCGATACCGACAGAACAAATAATCCGCCAATCGGCCAGTCCGGCTTAAAAGCCTACCTCCCTGTACGCTTTTAAACTCGGCCCGCCCGAATTGCTCACGCCCCCGAGCCGGAAACGCGCGAGCATAAGCCTTCCCTGGCCGCGCGGCACACACGTCCGTGGAGTGCCGCTCCACCTTTGGCCGGCACGGTTCAACGCCCCCGGTACTTGACCATCGCCCGCCGGGAGCCTTGGCCGCGTCAAATCCGCCACTCGTTTGGCCAAGCGCAATACGTCCCTGTATTGCCCCAATGGCCAAACGAATGGCTCAGTCTTTCCTTTTCCGAACGTGTGCGGGTATTAGCCTTCCATGGCCTCGCGGCGAAGACATCCCTGTCATCGCCGCCCGAAGTCTTGTCGCTCTGTTTATCGCACGCCGGTACCCAAGCGTCGCTATCCCTGCGCGTCCTGCTGTCCCAGTAGCGCACGTCCTTGTGCTTTCATGCGTTTTTTAGCGGATGTCGATCGAACCGGTGTTCGCGACCGAGTTGCGGCCTATCGCTTGCGTGTTGGTCAATGTGTTTTTTGATGCGTTGATCAACGTCGATTTCTCGACTTTCGAGCCGACCACGTTGATTGAGCCGGTGCTGGCGGCGCTGTTGCGGCCAATCGCCTGAGTATTAGTCAACGTGTTTTTGGACGCGTTGATCAATGTGGATTTTTCGATTTTGGAGCCTTCGGCCATGGCTGTGCCGGCGACGATTGACATTAATACGACTGCTGCGAAAGATACTGTTTTCATGGCGGTTTCCCCTTGGTTTTTGTTGGTATGGTTCGTTCAAGCGGTGCGTTGAACTTGGGTACAGTATCCCGATTTCCGGAGGAAAAGGCGGTGATCGAGTCACGCCGTTTGTGTGATTTATTCACCGGCCGGCGAATGATGAGGGTATTTTTTGTTGAATCCACTAATCGACCGGATGCTATCTGCGCTTACCTTCGGCAAATTGGTGAGGCATGGAGATATAAAAAGTGTCGCAAGTTGCGACACTTTTTATAGCGCTTCAGAAAATATTTACGCTTCGCTTTGGACCAGTTCTTCGAGGAAATCCTTTAGCTTCTGCTCTTGTTCGGCGTTCAAGGCACTTGCGTTGAGCTTTACGGTAATGTGCTTTTGGCCGTGACGATTTATTTGTAAACGTAGCGCCGTCGGTTGCCGGAATGAGAGTCTTGAGGGTTATTGCAGGTTTTCTTAATCATCGGTTTTGAAGGAAATTGAGCGTGGCACATATTTTTTCGGGCTCAGGGAGTTGGCCGAGGCCTGCTTCGCCGCTGGCGAAGCCGGGGTTTGCTGGGTTACGCGCTGGACTTCTATCGGTTGAAGCGGCATCGAAGGCACTGTATCCGCTTTGGTCACGTCTAGCGTCACGAAGTGGACTTCCAACCAGTCGGCCCATTTCGATGCCTTGAGAATGAGATCGGCGCGGTACACGGCATTGTATCGCGGCGTGCGCGAGTGGTAGTTAGCAGCCTTGGTCCACAGATCGCCCTGGTCGTTGCGGATGTGCATCCGCAGCCGCCAAGCGGCCAGATCGAACGAATAACAACCAGCGGCCGCCACATCGTTCGCTGTGATTCCATATCGTGCCAAGTCGCGCAGGTACGCGGTATTGAATTGCATCGAGCCAACGTCATAGGTGCCGTTCGAGTTGCGCACCCATTGCCCCGGCTTGCCGCCTTCCTTTTCCGCCACGGCCAAGACGATGTTGGCCGGGATTTCATACTTGACGGCAGCGGAGATCGCGCACACGACGCGCTCTTGTGCTATCGGTGTAAGGTCGGCAATAAAGGGCGGCATTATATCCTTTTGGGTTAAGTCGATGTGCCGCTATTACCACGGTTCACGAAGGCTGCAATTTCGGAATGGGTATCGCTTTCCCCGCTTAGGCTGTTGCCGGCAAATTCGATGTTGGTTTCGGACGAATTGCCGTTCCCCTTTATCGCATCGGCAATCTTGCCCGGTGTCGTATCCGCAATGCGCTCGCCGGCTTTGGCCATGGCTACATCGGCAATACCCTTGGCCAGATTAACGCCGGCATCGACGGCAATTTTTCCGGACGTTGCCGCTGCCGTCATGAAGCCGCCGTTTTGCGTGCTTGTTGATTGCCGGTTACCGCCTTGCCCGGTTTTGGCCGTGCCGGTCGATTCGGTCGAGCCGCTATTCTGTTTGCCGTCACTCTTGGCTTGATCGGTGCCGTTTTCGGTTTGCCTTTTGGCATCTCTATCTTCGCCGCGGCTCCACATGCTGTCCGAGCTGTTGCTGAAGCCTGCTGCTTGAGCAAATGGGGTGTTGCCGGCGCTAAGAGCGCTGCTTACCCCGCCATCACCAACGGACGAATTACCACCACCGCCCCACATACTGGAGAGCACGTCAGAACTCGACGAGACGTTTTCATTGGCCTTGGAGAACGCAGCCATGACCGCCTGCGCACCTCCGGCGGCATTAGCCGCACCGGCTACAATCATAGCGCCTCCTGTTGCCGCTGCTGCCGTGGCCATGCCAGCCGCACCGATTGCAGCTCCTGAACCGAATTGACCAATGCCGACACCACCTATGCTCGCGCCGGAGATAATCCCTGCTACCAGGTTGGGTAGTTTGTTGACTAGCATCAACAAAATCACAGAAACGATAAGCATTACGCCCATTTCTTTGATAGTGATACCGACATTCATACGGTTGAAATAATCATCCAGGAAGGTGTTACCAATACCCACGATGAGAACTATCACGAAAAGCTGAGCAGCAACGCCGAGGACAGTCTTGTAGTAGTTGATCGCCATGTCGGAAGTCCAGCGTGATCCACCAAATCCTAAAAAGAACACGCCTGCATAAGCCAATATCCAGCCTGCCACCAATAGCACAAGCATATTCACACTAACCAAGGCCAAGATGACAAGTATCACGACGGCGATGATAATACCAACCGCACTATTGACTGGCGACCAAACCGAAGATTGATCGACCACTCTATCGAAAATAGCAAACCCCACGTCGACTATCCCCGATGGCGATAACGACGATCCGAGACCGGTTGCGTTGCCTCCGAGCTGTCGCAATGAGGCCATAATGGAGTCGGCAAATGCCGGTCCGTTGATGAGCAACCACCAAAAAAAACCAGTAAATATCGTAAACCTAACGAATTCCGCGAAGAACTCGCCAATGTCGGCCTTACGAAGAAGCATCATGCCGAAAGTCCAAACCATGGAGATCAAAACAAGCGTCCAGAATAGCCAGGTCGCGCTGCTTGTGATGACCCCGGCCCAGCCGACCACGGCTGATTGGTAGCGTGTCAGAACGCTGTCCATTACATCCGAGCTGTCAATAGCGGCACGCGCGTCTAGCGCGAAGAATGCCAGCCACAAAAGCAGTACGGCGGATCGACTATTGGCAGATATGCGCATGATCAACACCTCACCATTTTTTACCTGGGCTAGGCTTGAACGTGCCGCGTCGTAAACATGCATCCGCAAATTCTGTACGAATGCTCACATCAAGCTGGGTAATATTTTCAGGCGCACAATTTTTATCGTTTACTTCCGGCATCAGTATCGGCTGTGGGGATGTACTCGATTCGTTATCACAACCAACGAGACCAATCACAACAACGACAGCAATGCTTATTAGATTAATGTGTTTCATAGCGTCTATTCCTCTTACCATGTCCGTCCGGTGCTGGCTCGAAACGTGCCTCTCCGGAATTGCTCATCGGCTGCTGCGGTTGTAGCCTCCTTATCAGCCTCCGCCTGCATCCTGGTTGCAATTGCGTTCTGCTGCGCGATCAACAGGCCGCGTATCTGTAATAGCTGGTTCGCCTGTTGGCTCGCAAGCTGGTTGGCATAGCCAATGGCTTCCATTCGTCCACCGGCGCTTTGAGCTGCTGATTGCAGTTGCTCTAATCGTCTTGAGTCCGACTTGAGCGCATCTTGTTGTTTATCCAGTCCACGAAAAAGCGCATCGTTTGCCTTTTTTTGTGATTCGGATGCCAAGCGCCGGTTTTCGCTCATTGCCGCGAACTCGGCGTCACTGCATCCCTCATTCGAGAAGCACGGCGAGTTACGGTAATAAGAAACGTCTTGAAATTTACTCAGGTAGCTATCGAGACTGCCGACTTGATTCTTATAATAATTTAGTGTGTCGGTGGCGGTTATTAGACCATCAATCGTGGATTGTGCCTGATCCCAAATATAAGCCGCCGGCGCTACCGTGTTCCGTATTTGATCCTCATATTGCCGCAATTGAGTCGCATATTGGTCAATTTGTTTCAGTGTTTGCGCGACCTCCTCTCCCGCTGACATAGCTGATTGAATCGCAGTTTCTATATTTTGCGTTAAATTGGTCATGTCAATTACAGCCGTTTGTGCGTGCGCCTGCTGCGTAATCGAAACCACCAAAGTGATTTCGATTGCGACTAAAAGGTTTTTTTTAGCCGCTAAAATTTTCTGCTGCATCGATGTTGTCAAAGAACTCTTTCTCATTCTATTCTCCAGTGTTTTGCATAGCCGGCCGCTTAACCCGACCCGCTACGCTCGGCGGTTAGCGTTAGGGTTAGTAATCAAACGGTTGATAAGGTTTTGAAAACGTCATGTCTTTCGTGACAATCACATTGAATCGATAGCCCGGACGAATCTCCAGGGTTGGCGCTATGTTCATGTTTTTGGCAATCAATTGTGCGGTGACTTGGCCAAGTTGCTGGCCTAACGCCTCACTCAACGCGCTACTGGCATCCGGCCGGCCAAATGTCGCACTACTCTGATTTTGTCGCTGGCTGTAGGTTGTGGCCGCCGTTACGGCCGACATTAGCAGCGCCGAGCTAAAGAGTCGGACGTAATGATGATTTTCCAGATCATTAAATCCAGCGTACCCCGCGCTGTCGGCACCCGGCATCGCACCGATATCCAGCGCTTTCCCATCGGGGAAGACAATGCGTTGCCAAGCGACAAGAACACGGGCTTGACCATAGGCCACATCGCTCGAATACGTGCCGACCAGACGCGATCCTTGCGGAATCAAGAGGTATTTTCCGACGGGTGTGTCGTACACGTTCTGCGCCACTTGCGCCATGATCTGTCCCGGTAGATCGGAGTTGATTCCGGATATTAGCGTTGCCGGCACCACAAACCCGGCTCGCAGTTCATACTGTGAACGGGGGGCTTGCGTAGTCGATTCGAGTTGCCAACGATCACCGGCATTATCCGCAAATTGCGCGTAATCATTACCGGTTCCTTCGGTTGATGTTCCGGTTTGTGGTGAAGCGGATACATTCGCCGGCATCCCTGCACCACTATTCAGGCTATGCATACTGCGAAGATGATTTAATCGCTTTTGATACGCCGTTGATGGGTCCTCATGCTGTATAGAGTCTATTTCTTGGCGCACGGCGGATAACCTAGCCAGCATGGCTTCGCGCGTTTTGGGCGTTTTCGCGCCCAAATTGGCATGACTGGATGACGAGCCGGAGCTTTTTGGCGCAATGACTTGCACGCCGGTTTTTGCTTTCACCGCTTCTTGAAACATTTGCAGCTTTGCCTGACGGATACGCTCCGCTTCATCATCATGCTGCGGCTGCATAGGGGGAGCCGGTGGCCTGTCCAATGTTTCCGGACGCGCAATGAGTACCGGTTCGGGTTTCAGCATGGTTTCTTCAGCGGGCGGTATCAAAGGCGTGATTAATCCGTCCATGTGATCGCCGGCAATTTCCTTAGCGAACATCGACGTGTTGCCGGTTTTTAGATGCCGATCCTCCGCATCAGTCTGCTGGGCTGCGCGATCCGCCGCGACAATCCCCATCATAATTAAAAACGCCGTCAATACCCCGCCGAGTAGATACATGGGTAAATTGTTGACGCGGCGCACGCCAGCGCTTGGCGATGCGTCCGGTTCCATGTTGTCGATATCGTCTGTCATCATTTACTCCTTATGCGTCCAATAGCCGCCCGGCATTACCATGCCGTTTTGCTCGATGTACGGGCGAGTAATGGATTCAGTACCGACCCATAGGGTCAAATGGTATAAGTTGCCGTTTTCTCCCTTGATTTGGCTGAGTACATAGCGCAATGGCAGTAGGGTATTGTCCTCTGTCGTGTTTGGGCTGAACTCCATGACGGCATAGCCGCTTTCGCGCAAGTTTTTTACCAGCGCATTCCCGAAAACATCCGGTGTCGTTTGTTTTAGCTCAAATTGTGTTTTTGCCGGCGGCCATAGCGTGGCGAGTTGCTTGACTGCATCGTCAGCCAGTTTTTGTTGATCTACTGAAACATGGCGTAGATGGTTGCCGTATGGCGATGTCACGCATCCTGCGAGAGATAGAGCGGCCAAAGCCGCTAGAGATATTCTGCGCATACGATTATTGCTCCCGTCTGATGGTTACTCGGTCTTGGCTTCTGCCAACGCCGGAAATCAAGATGGCCTGGTCAAAAACCGTGTCCACGATGTAGCGATCGCCTTGAACACGGTAATTCACTATGACGGTCTCATCATCCGAGAACAGGCCGCCCTCTTTACGCAAGACCAACAGAGTCGGCGCTTCGGTCTGCGCCATCGCCTTCGGCATTTGTAATATGGTTTTACTGCCATCGTTAAAGACGCGAATCGGACGCCATGCGGCATCACCGTCCAGTTCATAGTTGAAATTCAGATCGCCCAGGTACTCGCCTGTTTGCGGGAAGGTTTTTTGTTCGCGCGCTTGTGTTTCCCGCGTTTGGATCGCATCCCATTTTGCGAGAGCGTCTTCCGGGTAGGTGAACGCAACCTGCGGCATGTACTGGGTGCGGTGCGAGCGCAACTTGAAATGATAAGTGCGGCGGTTTGTCGTCACGACCAGACTGGTCTCCAATCCCACGTCCATCGGTTTGATGATGAGATGTTGCGTTTCGGCCGGTCCGCTGCCGGTGATGGCCGGTTCCACAGTCCAGCGTGCCGTGTCGCCCAGATGGATCGAATTGACCAGTTCTCCGGCTTGTAGGGCTACGTCACAGACCTGAAGAACCGCGCAAACGATGCTGGGCTGTTGTGCGCCGTATATGAAATGGATGGCCCCATTGGCACCGGATACTGGCTTTATGCCGTTGGATTTTCCGGCTTCCCAGCGTTTGGCAATCGCGAGAGCCGCCTTTTCTTGTGCGGTTAGCTTTGGGTTGTTTTTCGAAAAATATTTGTCGGCCAGATCGTCGCCGGGAACGGCCAGGATGGGTTCTGACACCGCCATAGCGGCGGCCAGAATGGTGATCATTTGTTTTTTCATGGTGAATAGTCTCATTATCATTATTTCGAGGCAGTGATGATCGACCAGGAATAATCACGCACATAGATACCGAGCGGATTGTTGCGTAATTGCTCGTCTGTTGTTTGGGATGTAGGCGAGGCGATATAGACATTAACTAATGCCCGCATATTGACCGGCTGACTTTTTAGAACGCCTTGCCGATCGCGAAGGGTTTCTACCCATTCGACCTGCCAGGTATCCGGCGATTGCGGCAGCACGGACTTGATTTCGGTGCTGACCATTTCCTTCACGGCACGTTTGAACGGGCTGGAATCGGGCGTTCCGTTCAACCATTCGTTCATTTTTTGGGTTGCCGGATCATTTGGCGATAGCATTGCATACACGCGAAATACCGCTTTCCGCTGTAATGCGACATCCGGCGTGACCATGCGGGCATTAGCGATGAAATCGGCTATAGACGCATGGATAACGCGAGGATCGGCGGTAGAAGCCGCTGTCGTCGGCCCGACGGCAATGGTCTGGCCATGCTTGTCAACCTCGATAATATAAGGGATGAACTTAGATTGACTGCCTATATGAATGATTCCGCCGACACCGGCCAGCGCAATCAACAACGAGAGAATACCGACAACTTGCCAGGTCTGCCGTGACGACACGACCGAACCGACATGCTCATTCCATGTACGCCGGGCAGTCAGGTACGGGTTAGTATCCTCGTTTTTGGGTTTATTGATAGGCCGAGAGTCAACTGGTTTTTTCTTGGATAGAATCAGACTCATATTGCGGGCTCCAGGTAGTCATTGAGTTTCAGTCCACGCCCGGCGAGCCATTCATGAACCCACCGATCGCCGAATTGGGTTTCCAGATTCTTGATGGCGGCAACGGAATCCTTGTCCGAGGCACCGGCAAGTGACAGGGCAAGCGGTCCGAGAGCGAGGTCGTAGAGACGGCGGCCATATTCGGAAACGTAGTAATACTGCTGTTTCGGAATGGCGGTCGCCAAAATTTCGATTTGGCGGGCATTGAGGCCCATACGACGGTAGAGGGCTGCCGTGTCTTCGTCGCGGGCATACACGTTGGGCAGGAAGATTTTGGTGGCTGTCGATTCAACGATGACATCCAAGATGCCCGAGTTGGCCGCGTCAGACAGGCTTTGCGTCGCCATCAAGACAAGGCAATTGGCTTTGCGCAAGACCTTGAGCCATTCGCGGATTTTGTCGCGAAACACCGGATGCCCAAGCATCAACCAGGCTTCGTCCAGGATGATGACGGCCGGTTGGCCGTGGAGTGATCGCTCTATTCTGCGAAATAGATACAACAGCACGGGGAGCGCGAATTTATCGCCTAATCCCATCAGCTCCTCGATTTCAAACGTCGTAAATGAGGACAGAGAGAGTCCATCCTCTTCGGCGTCCAACAGATAGCCCATAGATGAACCGATAGTGTATTGCTGTAGCGCTTCACGAATCGGTAAGTCTTGTACGGTCGTGCTGAAATCAGATAGTGTGCGGGATTGGGTACCGCTCATGCTCAGGATGGCATGGCCTATTTTATTACGCTGCTCGGGTGTGGTGATCAAACCGTTCAACGCCAGGATCGTATCTATCCATTCCATTGCCCAAGCCCGGTCGCCCCGCGTTTCGAGGAATTGCAGTGGACAAAATGCGAGTGATTCGCCGTCCCCCGCGACTGAAAAATGCAGCCCACCGACGGCCTTGGTAAGCGGATAAATTGACATCCCCCTATCGAATGCGTAGATCGACATGCCGGCATAACGTCGTAATTGTGCGGCGATAATGGCTAGATGCGTAGATTTACCCGCACCAGTGGGTCCAAACATGAAAGTATGACCGACATCGCGGACATGCAGATTCAGTCGGAAAGGTGTGGCGCCGTGAGTCACACAGTGCATCAGTGCCTGAGACATGGGCGGATACAGCGGGCAAGGGGCTGTTGCGCTACCCGTCCAGATCGTTGACGTAGGCAACAAATCGGCGAGGTTCATCGTGTTGATGAGGGGCCGGCGAACATTCTCGACACCGTGACCCGGTAAGCTGCCTAGATACGCATCCATCGTGTTGGTGGTCTCTATACGCGCGACAAAACCGAGACGGTTTATCGCCTTTTCTACCTGCCGTGCGATTGCCTCAAGTCGCGTTCTATCCTCATGCATCAAAATAACGACACTGGTGTAATAGCCCATTGCGACAAAGCCGCTGTTCACCTCGGCTATCGCGGATTCGGCATCCTCTACCATCGACAGAGCATCCTGATCGATAGGTCCGGTATTGGTATTAAAAACCTGGTCGAAGAATCCGCGCACTTTTTGGCGCCACTTTTTACGGAATTTGTCCAGGTGGGCAACCGCCTCATGCTGATCCATGAAAATAAACCGGGATGACCAGCGGTAGTCGCAGGATAATTCGCCCAGAGCGCTTAAGATTCCGGGGGTCGACTCCAGCGGGAAGCCTTCGATCGCGACGACTTGGATCAGGGAGCGGCCTATTTTTGGCACGACCCCGGTGCGCAGTTCTTGTCCGCCAATGAGAGCATCCAGATACATGGGATTGCTGGGGAGCTGCACGGGATGATGCTTGCCGGTAACGCAAAATTGTATCCAGCTCAAAAAATCATCATGCGTCACAGACACTCCCTCCTCGGTAACGACCTTCTGACCGCTGAGCCGTGTCATCGTAATAGCTGTTGATAGGCGTTCCTCTATCGACGTTATTTCACGTTTGAATTGAGTGATGAGCCCCGTGGTGCGGGCTCTGTGATTCGGCGCCGGCGTGTTGTCATCGAACATGAGCTCGACAAATTTACGTTGCGCTAGAACCGGCGGAAACCAGGTCAGCGTTAATACGAAATAACCCTCGTACATCGTGCCCAGGCGCTCGAATAGCCTGCGTCGCTCTTCATCGATCGCGGCAGATACCGGATCGGGGAAATGCGACAAACCCAATTCAGCGTAATTAGGGGCTGGGCGGCGCACAGCATCGACGTGTACCATCCACCCACTGCCAAGGCCGACGAGGGCTTGATTGATGCGGAAAGACACCATTTCGCGCTGCGCATCGGTGCTGCTCGCGTTGTCGTCCCCTTTGTATATCCATGCCGCCATGAATGAGCCGTTTTTACCGACAATGACACCGTCATCGACGACGGCGGCATAATTAAGCAGATCGCCCAGCCCGGCGTCCTTGGATCGATGCTTTTTGAGCTTCAGCTCCGCATCGACCGACCGAATGCGGGCGAACAGCATAAGTAGCAGGACGGCACCGAGTACAGCAATCATAATCGCGAGCACTTCGATCATCATTGGTATTGCTCCCCTTGGGTATTGGTATTGTCACGAAACGGCGTACTACGCGGCGGGTAATACTTCTTGTAGCGACGGCTCCGCAGATAAACGTAGCGCAGCTTAGGATCGCTCTTTGCCATGAGTCGGAACACGAAGAGTGCGCCGAACCAAAGACAGACGCCGAATACCGTAGCCCTCATGTCCTGAGCACTGAAAATCAGCGCTCCGGCGAGAAGTCCTGAGAACATCACCAATTCCCGATCCCCGCCCATGAATAGGTTGTCTCTATTGCCGGCCCGACGAATGGGTATCGTGCGACCGGCCATGTTACACAGCCCTTCCGTTGGCGATAGATGCCGCGTTGTGAGCGTAATTGACTAAACCGTCAGACAGTAAGGCTATTTCGGCGCCGCGACCAAAGAAGGTACCCATCATATTTTGGGCGCCGACCAGTAACGCCATGACCAGGACGATAAAAATCAACGTTCTGAAAAAACCGTTCAGTTCGCCGCCGAAAATAAGCACGCCGCCGGCAACCACAATGCCGATAATCGATAGCGCAAATGCCACCGGACCGGTAACGGAATTGCGCAGATTCGTCAGCCAACTCTCATAGGGTAGCGAGCCGCCGGTGCCTTCCGACGCAAAGGCCGGTTGCGGCAAAATGATAATGGCCATGAGCAGTACGAATAGGCTCAGGTACAAAACGCTATGACGGTCGTTCTGAAGCGATGGAATTGCGAATTGCATAGATGTTTCTCCTAAAGTGATCTTGTGTTGTATTGGCCGCCGTGGTATCCGGAAACCTCAATAATTTCCTGAATACGACGGCCTTCCGGGGTTCTGGCGATATGCACGACAACATGAACCGCCTCGCCGATGAGCGGTTCGATGGGTTTGGGGGAATCGGGATGCATGCTGATGAGCATGGCCAACCGATCAAGTCCGGCTCTGGCGTTATTGGCATGCAGTGTTGCCGCCCCGCCTTCATGACCGGTATTCCAGGCCATTAACAAATCGAGCGCTTCCGGGCCGCGCACTTCACCGACTAAAATCCGGTCCGGGCGCATACGCAGCGTGGTTTTCAATAGCGCCGTCATTGTGACGTCGATGCTGGTGTGGTACTGGACGTAATTCTCCGCAGCACATTGGATTTCGCCGGTGTCCTCAATGATGAAGACGCGTTCAGTCGGATCGTTCGCCACCATCTGATTGATAATCGCATTGACCAGCGTCGTTTTGCCTGAGCCTGTGCCACCGATAACCAGAATGTTTCGGTGTGCGGCAACTGACTCAATAATGGCTTGACGTTGTCCAGGGGTCATTATTCCGCCCTCGACATATTGCTCTAACGTGAAAATGGCAACCGCCTTCTTACGGATGGCAAAAGTCGGGGCCGGAACAATCGGGGGAAGCTGACCGGCAAAGCGAGAACCATCTAACGGCAGCTCTCCTTCAAGGATTGGTTTTTGACGAGTCACTTCTTTGCCGTGATAACCGGCAATGGTCTCGATGACGGCTTGCGCCTGTGCAACGCGCATGGTGCCGATACACTGCATGGGTTCACCCAGCCTCTCTTGCCAAAGCTTGCCGTCCGCATTGAGCATGATTTCAACGGTTTTTGGATCGTATAGAGCCGACAAGAGTGTCGCCCCCATGTCGCGTTCCAACTTACGTTTGGCTCGATCACGGGTGCTGTCAGGGTTATCGTTTAATGAGGTCATCGTTATCCTGCAGATCTGCGGATTTAGGTCATGTCTTTTGATAAATACGATATACCGAAAAAATAAAAAATGCAACAGTATAGCGAAAATTTTTTAGGTTGTGGTATCTTTGAGATGTCTGGATATAGTCATGAACCGGGATGGTGTCATCCCGGTGAAATGCGAATTTTAGCGGCTAAAGTTTCCTTAATTAGCTTTGGATGAAGGTTTATTGTATGGGCGTTATATTAAGATTGCCTTATTTTAGCTCTTGTTTCTTCGCCCCATTTTTTGACGATAAAGGCTTTGACTTCCGGAAGAATGACAGACACGCGCTCGTATCCCGGTGGCAGACTATGCATAGCCGTACCGCCCGCCAGCTCATCGAGCGCTGCCTTGTCCAAGTCAGTGGATTCGAGCAGAAGAGGCAACGGAACTTCTAACGCTTTAGCTATCGCCTCCATTACCTTAAGCGATGGATTGCCGGTACCCGATGTGAGATCGGATAAAAATGAGTTCGACACTCCGGATAGGTCATGTAATTCTTTTTTAGACATTCCACGCTCGTCCAAAATACGAAGAATGTTGGTAAAAAATATGTAGTTGTACACTGAGTTTACCTTGTTAAGTTTGGCCTATTTTAGCCGCTAAAATAATATTGACGATAATTAAAGGTTTAGCTAAACTTCAATTCGATAAATAAGATGCCTCTCTGTAAGTCAAAATAATCGATCACCACGAAGGACCCACAAAATGCGAGTCATTAAACACCAAAAGACGGGGAATTGCCATGGTTGACGAGACCGCGGTCAAGCTGAAAGCGCTTGAGAGCGCCGCACTACGACGCAAGATAGAGGCCGTTGCCAGGCCAGGCGAAACTTATGAGCAAGCGGCGGCTAGAATTCGGCAAAACGAAGAAAACACCATTCCTCATAAATCACATACACATCGAGCACCTTCAAGCGACAGACAGGCTGACATTTTCGTGCCGACACGCTATGACGTTGGCACGCGTGACAGCCGAAGCATCATGGACGTCGCAGTATTCCGGCTGTCCAAGCGAGAGAAGCGCGCTGGAGAGGTTATCCGATACGATCTGCCGGACGGATATGTCGAGGTCAAGGCCGGTCCGGACGGCATGGCGTCGATTTGGGATTACGACATCGTGCTGATGTTGATCTCTCATTTGACCGATGCCATGAACCGCTATTGTGAAGGGAAGGAAGACAAGCCAAGCCGCACATTCCGTCCACACGTTAGCGAAATTCTCAAGTTCTGCCGAAAAGGCGACGGTGGCCGACAAATTGAAGAAGTCGAAAAAGCACTGGATCGTCTGAGAGGAACGACCATCAAGAGTGTGCGCGAGCGACCCGGCATCGGAGGAAAGCGCGGCTTACGCGAAATCAAGGCTGAAGGCTTAATCGGCGATTACACGGTGCTCTCCTACACCGAAACAGGCAAGATTGCGTCTGTTGAAATAGAGATCCCGAAATGGCTGCACCGCGAAGTTACCGAACGGAAGCGTCCGGACGTATTGACTGTCCACCCTGATTATTTCCTGATAGAACCCGGCATCGGCCGCTTCATCTATCGCTTGGCACGCCGGGCCGCAGGCAAAAGCGTGGCTAAGTGGTCGTTTCAACTCATCTACCAGCGCAGCGGTAGCACGGGTACGTTCAAGAAGTTCACATTCACCTTACGCAAGCTGATCGAAACTAACGACCTGCCTGAATACCGACTCGCAGAGGAAAGCGGGCAGGAAGGCCCGTTATTGGTCATAAAACATAGAGATTCATTAATCGAAAATTAGTAGGGTTCCTAATAGACGGCATAAAAACCACTGCGGCTGACGAAAGTTGTTATTGCGTGCTTTTGCATCCTGTCGGCAAAGCTAAACTAAGCCATAATCTCCGATATAAACTTGTTTCGACCGTAACAAGCCTTAAACTGTGTATAGCCTGTCTATTAGGAACCGAAATCCGTCTATTAAGAACCGGAACCCGTCTTTTAGGAACCCAAATCCGTCTATTAGGAACCAATACAATCAGTAAGATATTGATTATGTGGAATAAATAGGCGATTTTTTGGCCTAAAACTTATTAATACTCTTAAATCTCTTAAAACCCGACTTCTCCAGTGATGCTGCAACATAACTGCTTTATGCCTAAAGGGGCTTAGCCCTCTCGATTCCCCATTATTCTACTTTTAATGATTGGAACAACACTTAACTCATAGACAGCATCTTGTTTTGGCTCAAAAAAGCTTTAACGCCAAGAAAGAGAAGGGGCATAATAAAAATATATTATTCGTTATATTGAAATTCGTATAGCTAAACTTATTGACTAGCAACGATATTTCATTTAGTATCGTTTTTGAAGGCCGGGAATTCCGTTCCGGTCACTCCCGTAAAATTGCCGAGTCACGATAATCATGAACGTGCAGAATTTCGTGAATGGCTAGAATTCGCGAACAGGGGAGCGAGGGCGTAACCCATTGGAAGATGGGTTGCTGTGAGTACAAAGCAGATGCGTATTAATCGTTGGGGCCGGGTGGAGATTGCCCCGGAGTAATCCGGGGCGTTTGGCTTGGCGCTGTAACACCGAAGCCTTACTTTCCCAGGGTGGGAGAAGTCGTCGGTATTGGACACGTTAAAGCGTGGAGAGTCAAGCATGAACATAATCAAGTTTCCTCAAAAGGGGAGACCGGCCGGCAAACAAGCGGCGGTTCCGACTCCTGATCTTACTCGTCAGCCGGTTAAACCCACGAGAGTAAAAATCGTTCTCGACAACATATTGAGTTTTGTTTGGGTGATGACAGTGCTTGTCTGGCCATTCGTTAAATGGGTGCTGTCAATCGAGATTTTCTTCCAGATGCTGCGCATGATCTACCATTGGAACACGCCCGGCGTTTATGCCGGTTTGACTTTTCTGTTGCATTTCTCTGTATTGGTAGTGCTGACCTGGTTTGTCGATTTTTATAGACCGCAAGGCATGAAGCAACGATAAATTTTAGCCGCTAAAAAAATTGATAAGCAATAGTGGTTTAGCAAAACTTTTAAATATTGGCGGCTGTAACCGTCATGGTTCAACATCAGGGTGGCGAATATATGCGTGGATTCCATGATAGAGAGATTAACCGAAGCTCAATTCGAAGAGGCCATAAAGGGCTTGAATGTCGGTCGGCAGACCATCGATATTGCACGGGGGGTGCTGGTGGAAGGAAGACCGCAGTCCGAGTTTGTGGCGGCACTAGGGATATCGAAGGGGGCCGTGTCGCAAGCAGTCAGCCGCGTAAAGGCGGCGGTCCAACAAGAGAAGATCCCGGAGGGCTTCGAGCGGGTGTCGGCGGTCCTACCGAAACATCAAGCGTTTATCGTCAAGAAATGGGCAGAGGACGCAACCAAAAAACTGGAGACAAAGAAATGAAAACACTGGTCACAGCGAACCAAAAAGGGGGCGTTGGCAAAACTTCGACCCTGGTGCATCTCGCGTTTGACTTCCTTGAGCGAGGTATGAAAGTTGCTGTGATCGACCTTGATACACAGGCAAACGCGTCTTATACGCTGCAAGAATTTGAAAGCGGCTCTCTTGCCAGTCAGATGTTCACGGCTGACGATGACAAATTGCGTGCTTGTTTCAACAATCTGACCGCCGAACCGGCACTATGTTTGATAAGTTCCGATGCGGCTATGGCGAACATGGAAAAGCTCACCATGACGGAAGCGGCAACGAGCTTTAAGCGGAATATCAAAGTATTGGCTGAATGTGGTTTTGATGTCTGTTTAATCGATACCGCTCCGTCTCTTGGCGTCAGTATGGCCGCCGCTCTTTTTGCGGCCGATTATGTTTTTTCGCCTATTGAACTTGAAGCGTATAGCATCCAGGGCATCAAGAAGATGGTCACGACAATTGTCAACATCCGCAAATCGAATCCTGGTTTGCAATTTTTGGGCATGGTGCCGAGTAAGGTCGATGGCCGAAATCCACGCCACGGTCGACACCTCGAAGAATTGAAGCGCGCTTATCCACAATTGATGATCCCTGTCGGTATTGGCCTCCGAAGCAGTATTGCCGATGCGTTAGCGTCAGGCATGCCCGTCTGGAAAATTAAGAAAACCGCCGCGCGCAAGGCCGCACAGGAAGTTCGTGCGTTTGCAACACATATTTTTGAAAAAATGGAGATGACACAATGAACGCCAAGAAGAAATCGAGCTTGGGCCTGGAGAGCATAGGCGATCTTTCAGAACTTTTGGACCAGCCGGAAATAACTAAGAGCTTCGGCCCGCTGGAACTGGCGCTAGAACTGATTGATGAAGATCCGGATCAGCCTCGAACAGCCGAAAACCCCGGCTTCTCATCCGAGAGTATTGCAGAGATAGGGCAAACGATCAAAGACCGTGGCGTGAAATCCCCCATATCGGTAAGGGAGCATCCCGAGATAGAGGGCCGCTACATTATCAATCACGGTGCGCGGCGTTACCGTGGCTCCAAGTGGGCCGGAAAGAAGACCATCCCGGTTTTCATTGACAACGATTACAATCACGCAGACCAGGTTATTGAGAACCTGCAACGAAATGAGCTGACTCCGCGCGAGATCGCTGATTTTATCGGTCGCGAGCTGGCGATGGGTAAGAAGAAGGGCGCAATTGCCAAAGAAATCGGTAAATCGGCGGCATTTGTGACGCAGCATGTCACATTGCTGGATTTGCCGGAGCCGATTGCACTGATATTCAACACCGGTCGCGTCAGGGATGTAACCGTCATCAATGAGCTGGTGACTGTTTACAAAAAGAATCCCTCTGAAGTGGAAACATGGCTGGACGACGACAGCCTGGACTTGACGCGGGGATCGGTTAAGTTGTTGCGTGAATACCTCGATGACAAGAAACGTCAACAACTAGAGGATCAAGACAGTGACGAAGAGTATTATCCAGATACAGAGGATACGCTAACCGACAAGACCGATGCCGAAACCGTCAAGACTTATTCCGAGACAGTCGATAGAGAAGAGGAACACGACACAGAAGAGCCCAAACATAAGAGGGAAGAGAGGGAGAACGATTCGGACAAGCTCAAGAAAGCGATTGTACGGGTACTGCATGACGGCCGCATAGCCCGATTGGTTCTATCGCGACGACCAACTCAAGACGGTTACGCATGGGTGAAATATGATGATGACGGGAATGAGTTCGAAACTGACCTTGGTAGTGTGCAGCTTATTGCAGTGCTAGAAGGATAACTCACTCGCCCCTTATAAACCCACCAACCCCGCCCTGTGCGGGGTTTTTTTTGCCTATTTGCTAGGATAGTTTATTTGTTTGTAAGTTAGTTTATTAGTTTGTTTGTTAATTTATTTGTTTATTATTCTATTTATTGCTATACTAAAAGCGTCAAATAACTGTTGAGAATGCCACCATGAGACCCGTAGAATTTGCCCAAGAAGACATCATCACAGCCGGCCAAGAACTGCAAGAATCCGGTCGCAATATCACCGGATTTGCCCTCCGCACCAAGGTTGGTGGCGGCAATCCAAGCAGATTGAAACAGGTCTGGGATGAGTACGTTAGTAGTCAGTCCGTTGTTAAAACTGAACCGGTGGCAGAACTGCCTATTGAAGTTGCCGACGAAGTGGCGGCCGTCACTAAATCGCTTACTGATCGATTGGCAAGTTTGGCAGTAGAGTTAAACGATAAGGCCGTTAAGGCCGCAGAGCGCCGCGTTGCAGAAGTCATTAGGACCGCTGGCGAGCAGCGCGAACAGGCCGAGCGCGAACTTGCTGACGCCTCTCAGACGGTTGATGACCTGGAAGAACAACTTGATGAGCTACGGGCTGAGCTGGAAGCTGCTCAGGAACGCATTGCGGATATGTCTAGAGAAAATCAGGTACAAGCCGTAGAGCTTGCCAAGGTTCGCGAGCGACTGGCGGCTACCGAGCAAAGCGCTAGGGCGGCTGCCGAGCAAAATGCGGCAGCGATAAGTAAACTGAATAGCGCCTTGGAATCCGCTCAATCGACAGGTGTGCAGTTGAAGCGTGAGAACGATGCGCATGCTGTAGAGCTGGCTCAGTTGCGCGAGCGACTGGCGGCAAGCGAGCAGCGTGCTGTGATGGCGGCCGAGAAGAGTGAGGCAGAGGCGAGTAAATTGAATAGCGCCCTGGAAGCCGCTCAGACCGAGAAGAACCAAGTAGCCGAGCAGCTTGCTGTACTTAAGGCTCAGATGGTCGCTGAACAGAAGGTTCAGCAGGAACAGCGTAAAGTAAGTGCTCAAGAAGCTTCTCGTCAGGCCGAGCGCTACACCAAGGTTCGCGCTGAGCGGGATGAGGCAGTTAAGGATGCTGCTAAAGTTCGCGAGGAAACCGCTTCTCTTCGTGGACGCATTCAGGCGTTGGAGGAAGTAATGGCTACCCTATCGAAGGATATAAATACAAATTCTCCTAAATAGAGTGACCGTAAGGCTTTGTGCGAAAAATAAGCATTAGGGGAGACATCAAGCTCAAAGACCGTAAAACCAGGGAAACAGAAAGGAAAGAACGCCGGATAGTAAAGACTGGTACCGAGTATAAGAGGTTTGGAATGCTTGATGAAGCCTTGTCGTATATTCGAAAGCTGTAAATTATTAAGGGAGTCATTGACTGTATTTAGGTGTCGCGGCCCGATGACATGAAGCATAGGAACCGATTACATCTGTTTTTCGGGACCACATTAACCGAGAATGGGATCGGTGGGCATGCCAGCGGCGCTTAGGGATGGCTCCGGCTCAAAAATGGGCATTATTAGCGATTACGATTCCACCAACTTTGCAATCGCTTGCATTGGCAGTATCAGTCGAAGAGAGTCTGGTAAGCAAATAAAGCCGTTAGCCTCGTAGAAGGTAGCCGCCTGTTCGCTGATGGCATCTACGATGAGCATGGAAGATCCAATAGAACTTGCGCTCGCATAAGCCCGCTTCACCGCATCCGCAAGCAACAGTGCGCCCAACCCCTGTCTTTGTTGATAACTTGCGACGGCCAGACGGCCTATAAGGGTTGCGCTGACCAAAGGATAGCGCGGGACGTGTTTGCGGGCCGCTACTGGTACGTCCCCTTGCGCGAGCGCGGTCGCACACAAGGTGTAGTAGCCAAGTACTTCAGTCGGTTCGCGCGGATCGACGAGAACGAATACGCCGTTAATTTTGCGCTTCACATCCTGATTGGCCTGTGTTTTGAAATAGCGATCCAGGCTATCGACGCCGCAGGCAAAGCCAGCACGGTTGTGATGGGAGCCGAATGGTTCGATTTTTAAGTCTGGCGATATCGCCTCAGTCATTTATGAAATGATCCGCCGTTTGTGCTCGGTCAGTGCGCGAACAAGTCGTTCACTTGCTTGCGGTGGGCTCATGAGCGTATCGAAAAATACCTTTCGGTCAAGCTCGGAAAGTATCAGTGTTTCATGCTCCGCAATGGTTCGTCGTGCAGCATCGGTAAGTACCGCTATACAAAAGTCAGTCAGTTTTCGTGATTCCAGATGGGCTGCGCGTTCGATTAAGTCCTTGGTTTGTTCATCCAAACGAAAACCAAGTCTTTCTTTGCGTGCTGGGTTTTGTGCTAACTGCAAGTTCTTGCTGGACATGGGGAACCTCATCGGTCGTGTTCTTCATATTGGTTGATATTGTACGTCAATATGACGACTTTTCATAGTCATACCATTTCTTCAAATTTATTGGTTTGCCGAACATTCGATTTACAATTCTATGATGGGTGTGCAGTTTGATCGTTACTACCCTGTTTTTTTATTTTTTTATTTTTTAATATTTTTTCTTTTTTAAGAGCATTTAAACGATTGTAAATCAAAATGTTGCAAGCGTATTAAGGGAGTAAATGACCGTTATAAAGGGAGTAATTGACTGTCATTAAGGGAGTAAATGACCTTTATAAAGGGAGTAATTGACTGTCATTAAGGGAGTAAATGACTGTATTAAAGGAAAATTTTTCGCCTTTTTCCCTGAATGATATGTCGACAAATTGATTGTCTTTGAGTTTTTTCTTTGGGGGTTAGAGAGTTATGCAATTAGCGTCTTACGAGTATTAAGGGAGTAATTGACTGTCGTAAATCCATCAGTTGAAAGTCAATAAAGGGAGAAATTGACTGTATTTAAGGAAAGTATTTTTTCAGTTTCCTTTTATTTGTAAAATAGGTCTTTGCTTTTGTCGTCGATAAAACTCTTCGTGCCTGGCAAAGAATTTTTTTGATTGATAAAGGGAGAAATTGACGGTATAAAGGGAAAAAAAATTTTAATTTTCCCCATATCGCCGCTTGAGCAAAGACTATCTCGTTGTCGTCAAAGATAACAAAATTATAGAGGCTTCTTATACGCTGTCCTTATCGGAACAGAGGGTTTTGCTCGCTTGTATTAGCCAAATCGATTCGAAAAGCACTTTGCAACCCGACAATAAATTTCATGTGATGGCCAGCGAAATCGTCGACCTCATGGGGCTGGATTCTAGCAATGCCTACCGCGATATGAAGATGGCCGTTGAAAGGCTATATAACCGCACGATTAAGATTGATGGCGAAGACGGCGAAATGCGCTGGATTTACCGCAAGGAATACGTCAAGAACGAAGGTAAAATAACGCTGTACTTCTCGCCCGAGATCATTCCGTACCTTTCCCAGCTATCCGATAAATTCACCGCTTACAAGCTCAAATACGTTACCCAATTCAAAAGCAGCTACTCGATACGCCTTTACGAAATCTTAGTGCAATGGGCATCGGCCGGCGAAAGGGAAGTTAAAGTCGATTGGTTAAGAAAGATTTTCCAGGTCGAGGACAAATACAAGGCGATCAAGGATTTCAAGAAATACATCGTCGAGCCTTCACTTGCCGACATCAACGAGCATTCTAATATCTGGGTCGAATACGGCCAGCGCAAATCCGGCCGGACCGTGACGCATTTTCAGTTTAAATTCGGCCTGAAAAGCCAGCCGAAGTCGAGGCAACAATTGACCGACGCCGATATCGAACGCGAGGCGAGGCCGGGAGAGACGAGGGCGGCTGTGATCGCGCGTTTGACCGGTAATTCGGTGGCCAAGGACGCCAAGCCGGGGGAGACGTTCGATCAGGCCTTGCAGCGGAAGAAGGAATTGGCGGATGTTAAGCGGAAATTGAGGTAAATTGTCAGGTTCGGTCCCATTTTTGCCGGCCGGACTTCTCCAAAGCGGCCAGTGGGCCGAAACCAAATTCTGGAACTGGAGGTCTATAAAGCCGACGTTAGCGACCTCACCCAAACGGCCAAAAGCGGCCAAAATAAATCATTGATCACTGACTGCAAACTGGCTCATTGCCGTCAATGATTTGGCTTGGGTCAAAAATCCAGTTAAAACCTAAGCCACTTATGAAAATCTCGGCGTTGCTGGTCCGGAATGTTGCGTAAGCTAAGCTGCGACTCGAACGCATGATTTAAGGATGCAGTAACAGTCAACATGACAACCTCCAATTACATCTATTGGCTCAGTTTGGATGATATACGGAAGGGAAAAACCCTTGCAGTTCACAAATTTATTGTTGCAACCCAAGTTTCGTCGTAGATATACTGTTAACAGCTTAATAACTTGTTGGGCCTTGGGGTCGAGACTGCATGATCAATCATTGAAAACCACAGAGAGGAATATGCAATGCCTAGAACATGGTCCAGCGAAGAAAGTAATGACATCACTTGCACGGAATGCGGTTCTGTCTATGCGGTAACGATCGAACGCTTTCCATTGCGAGATAACGATAAATTCAAATGCGAAATTTGTGGTGCCACCGTGCGTGAATGGAACGGTACAGTTGTTCCGACCTTTTCGTTAAAAAGCGCTGGAAAGCAACCCGTCAAGTAGGTGTCATCTACATAGCAAAGAATCCAGATGTTTCTGCCATTAAAAGGAATAACCCGAATGAGTCAAAGAAACGCGTTCAGCATCCTCGGAATTGTTTTACTACTTGCCGCCTGCGGTACTGGCGAGACTATTTCCTTCAAGGGCGTACCTCTTGATCAGCCTGGCGTGAAAGATGCTCTCAAGAAGATTTGCCAAGAAAGTCAAAACAACAAAGACGATAGATGCTCCTTCAACGAACCTCGTGAGCTAATGTGGGTCAGCTATGGTGTGCTTTCGCACAAACTGGCATGGGTTACCCTTGGCAAGGATGACTCGCTTGTCGAAATTGAAATTTCGGGCACGAAAGGGGAAATGTTGGCTCAAGTTGAAACCCTAACCGCGAAGTATGGAAAGCCAGCCAAAACCACTGAGCAGGTTACCAATGGATTTGGAACCAAATTCGACAAAGAGATTTTTACTTGGACAGATAGTCGTGGGTCACGAATTACAGTCGAATCGATTTACGCAAAGGTCAATGAAGGACGCATTGTTATTGATTCCGCTTCATCTGTCGAAGCAAAGAAAGCTGCTGAGAAATCACTAATCAAGGCAGGGAAAGAAAATCTTTGACTCGTGCTCAATCGAAATTGAATACGGTAAGAAAAGTCGGTGCTGGCGAGACGGCGAAAATGCCCAACCCGGCAGTCCACACGGACGCTGCGCGATAAAGCCGCGCAGCGCCGGTGACTTCTACGTTAGCCATTTTTAGGAGGCATTTTGGACTTCGCAGTTTTTCTTTCATCTTCAGTGGTTGGTGGTCTTGTTGCTGGTTTTGTCGCGCTTCGAAATAGCGAACGAAAAATTCTGATTGAAAATGTAACCAAAGAAAGAGCAAAGTGGAGAGAGAAAATCCGCATCAAATCTAATGAGGTCTATAAAGCCGCGGAAGCCGATGAATCGGCAAAACTTTTGGAACTTCGATTGGAGTTTTCCCTTAACCTTAATCCATTTGATAATGAAGACAATGCCATCCTTGGAGCCATTGTGAATTTAAAGGTATCTGAAAATCGAGAAATTAAACTCGCTGAATTTTCAGAGAGAGTAGCATTGTTACTAAAGCACGATTGGGAGCGCGCAAAATTTGAGGCAAAACCTTGGTTCTTTCGTTGCTATCCCCCAAAGCGTACAACTTTTGCTGAATGGCTAAAATTGCGTTCAAGCGGGACGGATACTATCGCGTCAGCCCCTTAACATCATCCAAGGGTCATAACATGGAAGACGAAATACAAAACTTTATAGATGAAGGCCTTAAAGAACATAGAGAGAAGGTGTTCTTTATTGAGCAAGAGTTAGGTTCTGAAATTCATTGGTTCTTTACACAAGCATCTCAGGCCTTGAAAAATGAGCTCTACTTACCTGCCTGTACAAGTTTTCTCAACGGAATTGAGGCTTCGCTTAGGGTCACTATGGCACAGATTGAAAAGCCCGCTAGAGTCACTGAGCTTGATTCCATCAAAACTTTAAGCAATAGCCTTTTAAAATCCGCAAAGGAATCTGGATTACCGGTAGAGGCATTAGCCTTCCCTGGCGAGGATGATTTTTTAGCAAAATTGGAAACGAAACGCTCGAATCAGATTAATGTCGAGGTTGTTCGTATTCGCCACAATCTTTGCCATGGCAATATTCTTGAATATATTAATAGTGAATTAGGAGAACACAATGCTTTCTTAACGCCCGAGTGTTGCCGTGAACTTGCTAAGATGCTCCATCTTGTTTCTAAAGATTGGGCTATGCAACTGGGGAGGTTCAGAAGAAGGCTGTTCAACACATAACATTTCGCACCAATTGGCGCCTGATTATTAAGTTGATCGCCAGCTAAGTGTTCTGTAGCGGCCATACGCTGAAATACTTGAATGTTGCAAAGTGGCCGGGTCGAGCCAAAGACCACTCAAGGTTGCTTGCCGAAAAGCTGCCATTCGCTGAACTTAGGAATGGAAAATTTCGCAAGCATCCTCAGTGGCCGGTTTTGGCCGATTGCGATCTGTCGCAATATACTTGGAAATGCAGAATGATGGCATAGCATTGACGCCATACATTTTGTGGGCGTTGAGTCCGTGTCGACAGCACCCCAGTCGATTCTGTATTTACGAATTACGGGGCAGTGAGGTAGGACTTGACCTGGCGAATCATGAATAGATGACTCTATAAAACACGCGTCACATGATTTTATCCGCTAATACCCATTCTCGAATTCTTACGGTCATCCAAATAGTTTATTAAGTTGGCTATTGGTGTAGTTATTGCTCTTCATCTACAATTGCATGCCTATTCGGAACATCAACAAAAAGCCAGTATCTAAATATTGGCCTTTTGTTGTGCCGGATGAATCAATTAGTTATCTGAAACAGGATAGGCATGAAACAGCGTCTTTTAGTAATGAATGGCCAACGGATACTGCAAGGCGAAAGTGATGGGGCATGGACGAGTCAGAAGGTAGACAAAGCGGGCACTCTGAAGCCTGGTATATACAATATTTACACGGCGGAGCCGGTAGATAAGTTGCAGCGATATGATGGCGTCATCGTTTATGCGGACAAAAATAGTGTGTATCAGCAAATAGGTAAAAAATTCGTTATGCATGCTCGGCAAGATTTCGATATAGTGCCTACTTACGGGAGTGTAAAAAGCATTAGTTACAACGATCATGGTAAAGCAGTCATATCGTCCGAGACTGCCAAACTAAGTCGAGGACGCTCCCGATAATTTTTAGCTGCTAAAAATTTGGAGGCGTCTTTGAACAAGTCAGTTGGTGAAAGCGGTCCTTGGGGCAATTTGCCAAGGGTCATTCGAAACGGTGATTTAGGAACTTTAACCGACGATACAGTGGGTCGGGTCGAGCGATTGGAAGAGGGCGGAACTCAAGCGCCGCCGGGATCTACGAGAAAGGCGACAGGGATAAGATTTGCCGGGAACAGTTTGGTCGGCGATGTGTTGTTAGAGCGCACTCAGGGCTTGGAGCAAGAACAACAAGCTCTATTGGAGGGCGCTCCCCTTGAGCAAACGTATCAAGAAGCATTGGCGCTGTACGCTCAAGCTAAACACGCCCAGGTTGAACAGATCGAGGATCGGATTGAAAACTTGATCGATCGTCAGCAAGCGCGTCTACAACACACGCAGGCCAATACGCCCGGTTTGTTGTCTATGCCTAGCGCGAAACGGGCATGGCAGGCCCGGCAAACACAACAGCAAGCACGTCTGCACAATTTGCATAATCGTCTTGAGACAGTGCGCGAAATCAAGGAAGGGATGGGGATTCATGCCCCAAAAATTGAAGAGCTGGCCACCCGTAAGATGCGGGCGGAGAATCCCGAGCTTGCGTCTGATTGGGATGCCATGCGTGAGGCGGCACGGCGTCATCAAGCGCTCATGCGCAAGCAGGAGAGGGAGCGCAAACAAACCCATGAGCAGCGGCAAGGCCGCTCTCAATCCTTAGGACTGTCAAAGCCCCTATAAACGATAGCCCGGTCCTCCGGGTTATGTATGCTGTCTTCACATCGAGGCAGCCCAAAGGACCAGTCCAGCCGCTATGATCGTCATGCCGGCGGCGATCAGGTTCATGAGGGCCACGCGCTTTGCTTCGCGGATCGGCGCCGCGAACTGTGCGGATGCCGCTTTAATCTCGCGGCGAATCAATTCCGCCGCCGACTTGGCGCCTTCCTGCATCGTCTGGGTCATAGTCTCGCGGCTGGCCGTCAGGGCCGCGTTGAGCGTCCTTTCCGCCTTATTTTTTGCATCATCGCTCCATCGGTGCGCAATTGCCTCAAGCTCTTCCTTGAAGTGGTCTAGGATCTCTTGCTGGGCGGCTGCGCTGTCCTGCATCAATCGCTCATTGATGGTTTGAAGGATCAGGATTGGATCGTCGCGGCCCACAGCGATGCCATGTTTAACTGCAATTTCCTTGATGGTTTCCTCAATTTTGTCAGTCGCCATTACAGCACCGCCGCGTTCTCAAGATGCCCAAAAATCTGGGTGCGCACGATCTTGAGCCGCTGTCGGGTCATGATGGTTAGCGATTGCATGGCTAGGGCTTCGTCGAAGGTCAGCCGGGCTTGCAGCATTTCCGAGAAATCCCGTCCGTAGGTTTCTTCCTTGAGCGTCGGAATCTGGATAATGGCCGATACACGAATTTTGTTGTCTTTGTAGGCCTTCATTTGTTCAAATCCCTTGCCTTCGTGCTCGATAGGTCCCCAATAAGGATTCAGCCAGACGACAAACACACATTCATCCGGGAACTGGCCGGCCAATTGAGCAAATCCGCTTACCGTGTCCTGAAGGGCCTGGCCGCCGGTGATGACGGTATGAACAACCATCTCATGTCCCATGTCCTTGAGCAGTGCCGGCACTTGGTTGCTGATGAGGTAATGCGAGAGCGGGACGAACGAGCTGGCCCCATTGTCGATAATGACATCGCTTTGGGTCGGCGCTATCAGTTCTACCAGGGCATCGAAGTTGCGGGTGTTGATTTCATCGCCATCCATGATGTTCAGACGACGCGCTTTTAATGCCTTGTAGCCCTCAAACGTCGCATTGACAGGATCGGTATCAATGCATAGAGGCGCTTGCCCCTTGCTTGCCTTGTATTGAGCAATTGCGGCCGCGATCATCGACTTACCGACCCCCCCTTTGCCTTGTAAAACCATATGAATTTTAGCCATTAAAATAAATCCTCTTTGTTGAGTTTTGGATTGAATACGAAGCCAGCCTGAGCAGAAGGCGGTGTCGTTGTTTTTTGTGTCTTGCTTATTTTTGATTTCGTATCGCTGTTGGCTGTGGCTGTTGTTTCGGTCTCGGTTGGACGGGCTTCCTGCGGTCGGCGTATCAAGCGGTTTACGTGGTTTAAGAATGTGTCGTAACCAAATTCGATCCGCTGGGTATCGAGCATGTTGGCCCATATCGTTTTAACTGCGTAACCCGCATCTAATGCGGCCTGCACATCGTTTTTAACGGCCAAGAATGCCACTAAGTTCTTGTCTCGTTTTGTTGATTGCCGTTTTTTGACCCATTCGCCAAGTTGTTCGGGATAGCTGTTAGCCATATCGATTTTTCATCCATCGTTTTCCTATTAATTGTCAACTTTGTGTCATCTCAATCCGGTTGTGTTCGATTATACGTCAATTATACTAAAAATTCTCTATATCGAAATTAAATTAGGATATTTTCCAGTCTTTATGTATGATAAATCGAAACTTCAGGGGGTTCCTATTCTTGGCGTAACCGTCCGTTAGGACAGGGCAGGATGTGTGAAGTAGGCCCACCCGCAAGCGGGATGTTCCTGCTTCACTGACCTTATTCGCGCTACGCACTCAACGGACATCCTGCTCTGCGAGGCTGGCCGGCTACCGCCGGCTTTAAATTGAGAGGAAACCATGGAACATAAAAAGAAAACACGGAAAAGCACGCCACCCATTAAGGTGTATTGCCTTCCGGAAGAGCGGGAGTTGATTGAAGGCAATGCTAGATCGGCAGGGATGAGTCTGTCTTCTTTTTTGATGACGGTCGGACAGGGTTATAAAATCACAGGTATTGTCGATTACGAACAAGTGCGCGAATTGGCACGTATCAACGGTGATCTCGGCCGTTTGGGCGGCTTACTCAAACTCTGGTTGACCGATGACGTGCGTACCGCTCAGTTTAGCGATGCCACTATTCGGGCCCTGCTGAACCGGATTGAGGCGACGCAAAATGAAATGGGGCGGGTCATGAAGTCCATCGTTCAACCCAGAGCTGAGTCATGATTTTTTTAGCGGCTAAAATTCTAAGGATCGTGTCTTGATTGCCAAGCATGTCCCCATGCGGTCGCCTGGTAAAAGTGACTTTGCAGGCTTAGCGGATTACATCACCGATGCGCAAGAAAAAACCGAGAGATTGGGGGCGGTTCAGGTCACCAATTGCGAGGCCGGTACGGTTCAAGCCGCAATTGCCGAGGCACTGGCAACCCAGCATCTCAACACGCGGGCCAAGGGCGATAAAACCTACCATCTACTGGTCAGCTTTAGAACAGGCGAGAAGCCCGGCGTAGATACCTTAAGGGCCATTGAAGAGCGCATTTGTATGGGGCTTGGTTATGGCGAACACCAGCGAATCAGTGCAGTGCATTACGACACGGATAATCTGCATATGCATATTGCCATCAATAAGATTCATCCGACACGCCACACCATGCACGAACCGTATTATCCGCATAAAACGTTGGCCGAATTATGCACAATTCTTGAGCGAGATTACCGGCTTGAGCCCGACAATCATATTCCGCGCAAGAGCGGTTCCGAAAATAGAGCCGCCGACATGGAACGCCATGCAGGCGTTGAAAGCCTGTTGGGTTGGATCAAGCGGGAATGTCTGGACGAGATCCGAAGCGCCGCGACGTGGACGGACTTGCATCGAGTGATGCACGAAAACGGCCTGGAATTGCGAGAGCGTGGCAATGGCTTTGTCATTGAGGCGGGCGACGGTACGAGGGTTAAGGCCAGTACCTTATCGCGCGAGTTGTCAAAATCGAAACTCGAGGATCGTCTGGGAACATTCGAGGCATCACCTCAGCGACAAGCCCAGACCAAGCGACACTATCAAAAAAGCCCGATTCGTCTACGGGTTGATACGGTTGAGTTGTACGCCAAGTATAAGGCTGAGCAGCAAACGTCGACGGCGGCTCGTGCCGCCGAGTTGGACAAGGCGCGAAAACGTAAGGAGAGGCGGATAGAGGCCGCCAAGCAGTCGAGTCGGCTGCGTCGAACAGCCATCAAAACATTGACCGAAGGGCGGTTGGTTAAGAAGTTGCTGTATGCGCAAGCCAGTCAAGCGCTTCGTAACGAAATACAGTCGATCAATAAGCAGTACCGGCGGGAGCGGCAAGGTTTCTATGATGCGTTCCGGAGACGGACATGGGCCGACTGGCTCAAGCAGGAGGCGATGCAGGGCAGTGCCGAGGCATTGACCGCCTTGCGTGCCCGTGAGGCCGCGCAGGGGCTCAAAGGTAACACTGTTAAAGGCGATGGACAGGCCAGGCCGGGTGCCGGTCAAGCGCCTACCCTGGACAACATCACCAAAAAAGGCACGATCATTTTCCGAGCAGGCAGGTCGGCCGTCCGGGATGATGGCGATCGCCTGCAAATATCCCGAGAAGCTTCCCATGAAGGATTGCAACAAGCCTTGACGTTGGCAATGGAACGCTACGGGAGCCGTATCACCGTCAACGGCGCCGCCGAGTTCAAGGCGCAGATTATCCGAGCCGCCGTCGATTCGCGTTTACCCATCACCTTTGCCGATCCGATCTTGGAAAGTAGGCGGCAAGCGCTTTTAATCAAAGAGAACAGTCATGACAAACGAACAGAACAACATCGAGGCCGAGCTGGACGCGGCATTGGCCGCTCTGGATCAGGCGTCGCTGCCGACCGGCACTCTACTCGATCAGAATCCGATGGCCGAGCAGACGGCGGTCGAGGAACAGGGGGGAATGTTAGCGCCGGCGTCAGCCGGAAGTCCGACATTGGAGGCATTGGACGAATCCCGCCGCCCCAAAGCCGGCACCGTTTGCGAGGGCTGTCCCAACTCGGTATGGTTCGCATCGCCGGCGGAAGTGAAGTGCTATTGCCGCGTGATGTTTTTGGTCACCTGGAGCAGCAAGGAGCCAAACCAGATAACGCATTGCGACGGGGAGTTTCTGGGGCAGGCGTGAGTCCTGAACAAATCACTGCCGCTAAAAAATATATTGACGAAAGAGAGCAAAAGAGGCTTAAAATAAACGATATACCGAATCATAACTTATATAATGGACAAAAAGGAGCCTTCGCTTATGCAGGAATCAGAACTGTCGATGGTCAGGCTTTGGCATTATTGAAACAGGGCGATGATGTTATGGTTATGCCGATCGATCAAGCGACGACCAGGCGATTGAAACGTGTCGGGATAGGCGATTTCGTCACGATTACCTCGATAGGATCGATTAAAACAACAGCAGGCAGGAGTCGATGACTACATGAGTACAAAACACCATAATGCAGTGGGTCCCCAGATACGGCGAAAAAAGCAAGGCAATAAACTGTTGCCGGCTTTAGGGGTGCTTTCGCTGGGCGGCGGGCTACAGGCGGCCACGCAGTATTTCGCTGCTGCATTCAACTATCAAGAGAGTTTGGGCGCTCACATCAATCATGTGTATGCGCCCTGGTCGATTTTGCAATGGGGGGCGGCATGGTTCAACCAATATCCGAATGAATTCATGCAAGCCGGCAGTGTGGGGATATTGGTTTCAACGACGGGTCTGCTGGGCGTAGCCGTTGCGAAAGTTATCGCTTCGAATTCATCGAAGGCCACTGAGCACCTGCACGGTTCGGCTCGATGGGCCGGGGAGCAGGATATTCAGGCGGCGGGTCTATTGCCACGGCCGCGCACTTTTCTTGAAGCGGTGACCGGTAAAGATTCGCCATCCTCTACCGGGGTGTATGTCGGTGGATGGGAAGATAATAAGGGTAAATTTTACTACTTGCGCCATAACGGGCCGGAACACGTTTTGACCTATGCGCCGACCCGTTCAGGCAAGGGTGTCGGACTTGTGGTGCCGACCCTGCTTTCCTGGCCGGCCAGCGCGGTTATCACCGACCTGAAAGGCGAGCTGTGGGCATTGACAGCGGGCTGGAGAAAGCAGCACGCTAAAAACAAGGTTCTAAACTTTGCGCCGGCATCGGTCAGCGGCGGCGTATGCTGGAATCCATTAGATGAAATCCGCACCGGAACGGAATACGAGGTGGGCGACGTACAGAACCTTGCCGCCCTCATTGTCGATCCGGACGGCAAGGGTCTCGAATCGCATTGGCAGAAGACCGCTTTTGCGCTGCTGGTTGGCGTCATCCTGCACGCACTCTACAAGGCAAAACAGGAAGGCACGCAGGCCACGTTGCCATCGGTCGACGCCATGCTGGCCGATCCTAATCGTGACATTGCCGAGCTCTGGATGGAAATGGTGACCTACGGCCATTTCCAGAACGGCGAGAACCATCCGGCCATTGGCTCAGCCGCCCGCGACATGATGGACCGCCCCGAAGAAGAAGCCGGGTCGGTCCTTTCCACGGCCAAATCCTACTTGGCCCTGTATCGAGATCCCGTCGTAGCCAAGAATGTCAGTCAGTCAGAGTTTCGCATCAAAGATTTAATGAATCACGATGACCCTGTGAGTCTGTACATCGTGACTCAGCCGAACGATAAGTCCCGTCTGAAGCCGCTGGTGCGCGTGATGGTCAACATGATCGTTCGTCTGCTGGCCGACAAGATGGAGTTCGAGAACGGTCGCCCGGTGGCGCACTACAAACATCGTTTGCTCTTGATGCTGGATGAGTTTCCAAGTCTTGGCAAGCTGGAAATCCTGCAAGAGTCTCTGGCTTTCGTAGCCGGTTACGGTATCAAGTGTTATCTGATCTGTCAGGACATTAACCAGCTCAAGAGCCGTGAAACAGGATACGGTCACGATGAACAGATTACCTCGAATTGCCACGTTCAGAACGCTTATCCACCCAATCGCATTGAGACGGCCGAGCACCTTTCGCGCTTAACCGGGCAAACCACTGTGATTAAAGAGCAGATCACCACCAGCGGACGCCGAACGGCCGCCATGATGGGGCAAGTCTCACGCACCATTCAGGAAGTGCAGAGGCCCTTATTGACGGCCGATGAATGCTTACGTATGCCGGGGCCGCGTAAGAATGCGGCGGGTGAGATTGAAGAAGCGGGGGATATGGTCATTTATGTAGCCGGGTATCCCGCCATCTATGGAAAACAACCGCTCTATTTTAAGGACTCGATTTTTCAAGCGCGGGCTTCGATCCCGGCTCCGCTGTTGAGCGACAAGCTTATTCAGGTGCACGACGAAGTGGAGATCACGATATGAAGTGCTTGAAACGCTTTACGGATCGTGTTGCGAGAGCAGGAATTGCCGCTCTGATCGTTAGTGGATGCGCTTATGCTGCCGGAGTACGCATTAACACAACGAAAAGCATTCCGGTTGGCTTGTATTTGGCCAGCAATGCTCAAGTAGCTAAAGGCGCCTATGTGCTGTTTTGTCCGCCGGAAAATGAAGTGTTCACAATGGCGAAGGAAAGAGGGTATATCGGGGCCGGGTTTTGCCCGGGTGGATATGGTTACCTGATGAAACGCATTTTAGCGGCTAAAAACGACATCGTAGTGATCGATGAAGCGGGTGTAAGGGTCAATGGCGAGCTTCTTCCTCTTAGTGTACCCCGCAAGGTTGATAGTGCCGGGCGGGCATTGCCGCATTTCCATGTAGAGCACTATAGATTAGGCGATGACGAATTACTGCTGATGTCCGATGTGAGCGGCACGTCCTTTGATGGCCGCTACTTCGGGCCTGTCGATCGTTCACAAATTAAGACCGTGATACGGCCGGTAATGACGTTGTAAGGAGCGGGTATGAATCTATTTATTGCAGAAAAGCCTTCTGTGGCAAAAGCCATTGCGGGGGAATTGGGAATGACAGGCAAAGGCGATGGCTTTATCCAGTGTGGGAGCAACAAAGTAACCTGGTGCTTTGGACACATGCTCGAGCAGGCCGAACCGGATGATTACACACCGAGTGAAGTACCACGCGGCCGCAATGGCAAGAAAGTCTGGCGAGTTGATGAACTGCCTATCATTCCGACGACCTGGATACTCATGCCCAAGGAGGATGCAAAGAAACAATTGACCGCGATCGGTAAGCTACTCAAAGAGGCCGACGTCATTGTGAACGCCGGCGATCCCGACCGTGAAGGACAATTGCTGGTAGATGAGGTCCTTGAACACTTCAACAATACCAAGCCTGTACGTCGTTTCTGGGTGTCTGCGCAAGACTCTGTTTCAGTCCAACGTGGCTTGGCCGCCTTGAAGGATAACACCCATTTTGCCGGCTGGGCCGATGCCGCCAAGGCACGGCAGCGTGCCGACTGGCTCATAGGTATGAACCTTAGCCGCGCATACACGTTACGGGCGCAACGTGGCGGTTCTCGAGCGCTGCTGACCGTTGGCCGAGTACAGACGCCCACCTTGGCCCTAGTTGTTGCGCGGGATAGAGAAATAGAAGGCTTCAAGCCGGTCCCGTACCACACTATCCGAGCCGAGATTCAGCACGCTGGGGGTTCCTTTTTCGCCGCGTGGAAGGCTAAAGAAGATCAAGTCGGCCTTGATTCCGAAGGCCGACTTGTCGATACCGCTATTGCCAACGCGCTGGTCGAGAAGATAGCCGGTAAGCCCGGCATCATTGCCGAGTATAAGGAGGAGGCCAAGACACAAAGCCAGCCGCTGGCTTTTGCGCTGTCCGACATAACGCTATTAGCCTCCCATAAATTCGGCTATAGCGCTGAAGAGGTGCTGAAAGCCTGCCAGACGCTTTATGAAACGCACAAATTGACTTCCTACCCGCGTACCGATTGCGCCTATCTGCCGGAATCTCAACACGCCGATGCAGCCGGTATTTTGGCAGCGATCAAATACGTCAATCCCGAGCTGGGCGGGATCGTGGACGGTGCCGATCCACGCATCAAGTCCAAAACGTGGAACGACTCGAAGATCACCGCGCACCACGGGATCATCCCGACGCTGCACAAGGGAGGAAAGTCCGGCCTTAGTGACAAAGAGCGCACTATCTATGAGCTGATTGTTCGGGCTTACCTCGCTCAGTTCTATCCGTTGCACGAGTACAGGCAAACAACCGTGAGTGCAGAAGTCGAGAGCGAAACCTTCACTGCGAACGGGAAGGTCATCACGCGCAACGGCTGGCGAGATGTATTCCAAGAAGCCGACGAGGACGACAAACACGATTCGGTAGAAGGCAACGGGCAACGCTTGCCGGCCATGAAACAAGGCGACGATGTGACCTGCGGACAGGCCACTAGACGGGATGCCAAGACGAAGCCGCCGGCCAGGTTTACCGAAGGCACGTTAACCCGCGCAATGGAGAACATACATAAATTTGTATCGGACCCGGATCATAAGAAGGTGTTGCGTGATGGCGATGGCATCGGTACATCGGCCACCCGAGCATCCATTCTTTCGGAGTTAAAACGCCGAGAGTTCCTAGAACTCAAGGGCAAACATATTATTAGCACGACATTGGGTCGCAGCGTCATCAATGCTTTGCCGGAAGTCGTGAAAAGTCCGGTTTTGACTGCCTTGTATGAACGAATGTTGAAAGGTATCGAGCAAGGCAATACCGAGATGGGCGCATTTATAGCCCGGCAAGAGGATTTTATCCGCGAACAAGTGGCGAAGGCGAACGCGGGAGCCGTGCGCATTGCCGGCGGTAAAGAGGGGACTCCGGTATCTTCGCTGCACAAGTGCATGGCGTGCGGTAGCGGTCTTTCACGTCGACCCAGCAAAAAGCCAGGGCATTTTTGGTGGGGATGCAGCAACTTCCCTACCTGCAAACAAACCTATCCCGAGCTAAAAGGACGACCTGACTATAGCAAGGGCCGCGACAACAATCAGACAGTCATTAAGGGGTAATACCATCATGAATAATGAAACTAATAGCCGTTCAAACACCGAAATCGAGATAGCGGTCAAGCCGACTGACGCACTGATTGAAAAGCTGAGCGACGCAGAAACGGCGCCAGGCTTTGAAGTGGAGTTTGATCCGGATGAGGCTGAGAAAGCCGGCGCATTTGAAGAGGATGCTATCGGTGAATCAGACGCGTTAGACAGTAGCGCGGACTTAATCTCGGGTAGCTAAATATGGCGAAGAAATCGAATCCGGATCAATGGGATTTATTTAACGACTGGCTGGTCGTGGCTGATGCGCCGATATCGCCGATTGTTCATTCAAAAGAAGAGGCGGATCCATCACCGATATCGAAAGATCAGTCTCGTTATGTTCTCGCGTTACGACTCGCTGAAAAGCTCGATAAGGACGGTGAAATCACGACAAAATTCTTAACTGATGAGGCCAATCGCGCTTTCGGCGGAACGATGGCCGAAGGGGTATATTCAACGAAAGACGCCTATGATGCGATGGAAACGGCATTCAACATCCATCTAGGCAACACCGAGAAAGCCGATTGGACTGAACAGGATGCCACATGGGCAACCCGCAAAACTAAAGAACTCACCAGCCGAATCCGGAAACTGCCCACGCAGACGCGGCGGGATGAGGAAATGGAAGAGTTTCAGCAATTCAGCACACCGCCTGCTTTGTCGTTTGTTGCCAATTGGGTGGCGAACGTCAAGCCCTATGATGTGATGGGCGAACCCTCCGCAGGGACTGGCGATTTAGCGATCTGGTCAAAGATTGCCGGGGCCGAAATTGTTTTAAATGAATTATCGCCACGCCGGCAGGCGTTACTTTCCTCATTGTTTCCAAAGGCGAGACTGTTCAAGGAAAACGCGGAGCAGCTGGACAACGTATTACCGCCCGACATCAAACCTACCGTCATTGTCATGAATCCGCCGTTTTCTTCGACCGCTGGCCGAGTGCAGGGGCAACGCGACACATCGAACGGCGCTAGACATATCGAACAGGCCTTAAAACGGTTACAAGACGGCGGCCGGCTGGTGGCTGTGGTCGGCAATGGAATGGCCGCTGATCGACCGGCATTCGCCAACTGGTGGAAGGAGATAGAGAAAAAGTACACCGTGCGTGCGAATGTCGGCATAGCCGGCAAGGAGTATGCGAAGTACGGTACGACGTTCGATAACCAACTCTTGGTTATCGATAAAACCGGACCGACGACTCAGCCCGTCTTAACGGGTAGAGTCGATTCGGTCGCCGATTTACCCATATTATTAGAAGGTATTAGAAATGAACGTCAGCACATACAACGAGGCTTCAATCAACCAGCAATCGATGAAGATACTCCAACAGTCCCGGATAGTTTACAACCCAGCGACGGAGCTCGCGGCACTGGTTCTGATACGGGAAGCTCTCGAACGGAACCTATTGGACACGGGGGAGATTCAGGAGCCTCTGTTACTGATAGCCAAGTTGGAGGCGAATCCGGAATTGGCGATGATGCTAATGACGGAATCGGAACCGGGAGTGGAATTTCAAATGGAACTGTCGGAGACACTGGCCGAAGCGGCGGCGCAGATATTGGAGGAAATAGTGGCATCAGCGAAAGCAACCCTGTCGGCGCCGTTGCAATAGAGGTCAAGAGCGGAGAAGTCAGCGAGTTCACCGATTCCGTATTCGCATCTTACAGCCCGCAACGCCTCACTATTCCAGGCGCAAAACCACACCCCGGAAAGCTGGTGCAGTCAGCGGCAATGTCGGCCGTTGAGCCGCTAACGCCGACTTATGCTCCGGTTTTGCCCGTGAATGTAATACAAGATGGCCTACTGTCTATTGCGCAACTTGAGTCTATTGTTTACACAGGACAAGCACATTCTGAATTGTTGCCGAATGGATCACGGAAGGGCTTTTTCATTGGCGACGGCACCGGCGTCGGCAAAGGCCGGGAAATATCCGGCATTATTCTCGATAACCTGATGCAGGGTCGAAGCAAGGCCGTCTGGGTTTCGTTCAACGAGGGATTGATTGAGGATGCGAGACGGGACTTCGCAGGCGTAGGCGGCGATCCCAGCAAGATTTTCTTTCAGGGCAAAACCAAGGCCGGTAATGAAATCACTCAAAAAGACGGCATTCTGTTTACCACTTATTCAACACTTCGCGGGGGCGAGAAAAAATTAGCCAATGACTTAGGGCAGAAGGGCGGCAAGACCCGTGCTCAACAGATCATTGACTGGCTGGGCAAAGATTTTGATGGCGTGATTGCATTTGATGAAGCGCATAGCATGGGTAACGCTATTGCCGTCAAGGGCAAACGCGGCGTTAAAAAGCCTTCGCAACAAGCGATTGCCGGTATCAATCTGCAAAAAGCGCTGCCCAATGCGCGGGTTACCTATGTGTCGGCTACCGGCGCTACGGAAATTAGCAACCTGAGCTACGCGGATCGGCTGGGTCTGTGGGGTGAAGGCACGCCATTCGCCAACACGACTGCGTTTATCGATAATGTGTCTAAAGGCGGTATTGCCTCAATGGAACTGATTAGCCGTGATATGAAGGCGATGGGCATGTATCTCGCCCGTTCGCTGTCGTATGACGGCGTGAGCTATGAACGGCTGGAGCATACGCTTTCAGATTTGCAGGAAGACATCTACAACGAACTCGCCGGCGCTTGGCAAGTGGTTTTAGACAATGTGGATCAGGCATTGGAAATCACCCAAGCCGGTAAGAGCGGCGCCGGGAAGAGTGCGGCAATGTCGCAATTCTGGGGCGCTCATCAGCGTTTTTTCAATCAAATCATCACAGCGATGCAAACGCCTCGTGTGATTGACGATATACGCGAACAGCTGGATACCGGCCATGTTGCCGTCATTCAGTTGGTCAACACAAACGAGGCGTCCCAAGAACGGATCATTGCCGATGCGGCGGCCAATGACGCAGCCCTTGACGACTTGGATTTTACGCCAAGACAGATGTTGATGGACTACGTGCGCAACGGTTTTCCGGTGGCGGCCTACGAAGCGTCTCAAGACAGTAACGGTAATACTGTTTATATCCCTGTCCGTGATGCAGAGGGTAATCAGGTCTTTGATCGCGAAGCGATTGCCTTGCGTGACGCTTTATTGGAAACGCTGCATCAAATCCGGGTGCCTGAGAATCCGCTCGATTCCATCATCAATGCCTTTGGTTCTGACACGGTAGCCGAAGTCACCGGCCGTAGCCGCAGGTTTGTCCAGGTTCGTGATGATGAAGGCAATCTAAGGGTTGTTGAAGAGAAGCGCGGTAAGAACGCGTCCAGGGCCGATGCCGAAGCCTTCCAAAACAACAAAAAGGATATTTTGGTGTTTTCCGGAGCGGGTGGCACCGGGTACTCATTCCATGCCGACAATACCGCGGAAAATCAGCGTAAACGGGTTCACTACATTTTGCAGCCGGGTTGGCGGGCCGATTCAGCGGTACAGGGCTTCGGCCGAACCCATAGGACTAACCAGGCGCAAGAACCGCATTATGTGTTGCCCACGACCAACCTGAAGGCGCAAAAGCGTTTCGTATCATCCATTGCCCGCAGACTGGATCAGTTAGGCGCATTAACTCGCGGCCAACGTGAAGCGACCGGTCAAGGCATGTTTACGGCATCCGATAATCTTGAAAGCGAATATGCCTCGACTGCGCTGAAGAATTTCTTTAGTGATCTTTATCGCGGTCAAACCGGCCTGTCATTTCATGAGGTCACCAAGCAGATGGGGTTAAGCCTGCTTGATGAGAATCTATCGTTGAGTGAAAGCAAGATCCCGGCAATACCGCAGTTTTTGAATCGGTTGTTGTCGCTGAAAACGGATATGCAGAACGCTGTTTTTGGCGAGTTTGAGGACAGGCTCATAGAGGCCGTGGAATATGCCAAGCAGCGGGGGTTATATGATGTTGGTTTGCAGACCATGACCGCTCTGAGCATAGTCAAGACGCGCGATGATGTTGCTTATGAAGATAAAAATACCGGAGCACAGACCCGCTATGTCGAGTTGGCTGTTACCAACGAGATTAAATATAACGCATGGGAAGATGCCAAAAAGTTCGTGCGCGAAAATCCAAGGGATAACGACATCAGCGGATGGTTTGTCGCTGAGTTCGGAAAAAACAAAGGCGATGTCTTTTTTCTTTCGGATATAGGCGAAAGACTCAATTCAGAAGGCAAGACGGTACACCGCGGCGTCGTGCATACGATCAGAAAAAACGATCATCGATACATCGATAATGCCGATGCGATTAGTCGCGGCTATGACTACAGGTCCGTTGTCTCTAATGGCGTAGGTAGTTATCAGAAAGTGACGCTGACCAGGGCGATCGATGAGAAGGAAGCCGAAAGGCTTTGGAATGAACAATTGGCCAATGCGCCGAAAACTGAAACCAAAACAGAGCGGATGATAGTCGGCGTGATCTTGCCTATTTGGGATCGTGTCGAGGGATCGGAAACCATCAAGCGGTTGCAAACCGATGACGGCGAACAGCTGCTGGGCCGCATGTTGGGACCAAAGGCCGCCAAGCAAACGCTCAAGAATTTGGGGCTGGATTCCGGTTTGTCCAATATGTCGGCCAGCGATTTATTTAATTCAATCAAGAACGGCAACAAGGCCATTCTTTCAAACGGCTGGGAAATTACAACCGCCAAGGTCAATCGCGAGGATCGGATCGAGATCAAAGGGCGAGGCTATCTAACCGATGCCGAAAAACGTCTTCTGAAAGATCAGGGCGCATTTGTCGAGCGTATCAGTTGGGTGGATCGGGTATTTATTCCAACGGGTAGCAACGGAGTTGGCGTGTTTGAACGGATCACCGCATCGAAACCTGTTGTTGATTTGATCAAGAAAAGCCGGAACAAGGACAACGATGACGTTGAGCAAGAACATGGCATTCCCAAAGTAAAAAACGAATCGGCCATTCACCCTGTGAGTAGTGAGTTGGTCGTCAAAGCTGATGATGTCAGTAATACCGCAGACGTACAAAGCCAAAGTGGGGTTATTTCAATGAGTCAGAAGAATCAGAAGAAACCGTATCACGAGACAGTCGCCGAGAATTTAATCAAGCAACTCGAAGCCGGGACAGCGCCGTGGCAACGACCTTGGGAGGCCGGAGCGTCAGGATCTTTCTTGCCGTATAACCCGACTACCGGGAATCGCTACAAGGGGATCAATGCGCTGCACCTGATGGCTCAGGATCGCGTCGATCAGCGTTGGATGACCTATAACCAAGCGGCGGCCGAAGGAGCGCAAGTCCGCAAAGGCGAGAAGGGCACGGGTATTCAGTATTGGAAGTTCACCGAAGAACAGACCAAGAAAGATGAGTATGGCAAACCCGTTTTAGACGCCGAAGGAAAGCCCGTTAAAGTGACTGTTAAGCTTGAACGTCCTAGGGTGTTTTTCGCGACCGTATTCAACGGTGAACAAATCGATGGTTTGCCGGAGCTTGAGAAAAAAGAACAAACATGGGATCCGATTGAGCGGGCGGAGACTATATTGAACGCATCCGGTGCCAATATTCAGCATAACGGCGGTGAAAGAGCATTTTACCGATCATTGACCGATAGCATTCACTTGCCGGATAAGGGGATGTTTTCAAGCGCAGATCGCTATTACTCGACGGCATTACACGAGTTGGGCCACTGGACTGGTCACTCATCACGCCTGGACCGAGACCTGGCACATCCTTTCGGCAGCGAGGGGTACGCCAAGGAAGAACTTCGGGCGGAAATTTCCAGCATGATTTTGGGTGATGATCTTGGGATTGGGCATGATCCAGGTCAACATGCGGCTTATGTTGGATCGTGGATCAAGGCGCTTAAGGAAGATCCATTAGAGATATTCCGAGCGGCCGCTGATGCCGAAAAGATACAAGGCTATATTCTTGGTCTTGAACAACAGCACATCCAGGAGCAGGAGAAAGCGCAGACACACACTGCAACACTTGCCGATCTTACCACGAAGGAATACCAGCGCATGCAAGCTGCGGAGGAAAATTATCATCAGGAGTTAGTCCGTGTGTACGGTGAATCCAGCGCAAATGAGGCCCGTTACCAATTAAGCCATGAGGATCCCATTGTTCAAGCCTCCAAAGAAGCGTTTCTTGCCGCATCTGAAGCATGGCACAACGCAATTAATGACGCACGGAAATCAATAGATGGAGGCAATGTATCCCAAGCCAACGAGGATAAAGCGATGACAGAATACCAAGACGAGCTTGCACGATTGCTAAAACTTTCGACATCGACACCAAAGTTGTCGGCATTGGCCCGCTCCGAATCATTAAGCAAACGAGAATTGTTGAATGAGATTGTGTCAATGGAACCCCCGGAAACGAATAGCAAAGAATTTATTCTCGCCAGCGATCAATTTACGTTTTGGAACGGTGATGGATGGCGTGGACTCGATGAAGCCAAACGTTACAACGATCCTACTACAGCATTCAAAGACGCCCTTTCTTTAGAGGAAAGTGAGCGCGATTATCTGGAAGAGAGTGCGGTTATGCTTTATGAGCACGATCACAATGCAAAAACGTTCAATCTAACAGTAACAACCGCATTGATGAGCAACAAACCGGCTTTAAGAGATCGATGGATTAAGCACTTCGGTGAAGCATGTCCGGAAGATGTTTTAGCGGCTAAAACAGAACGCAGTAATACCGAAAACATTACGCAGGGAGATACTGATTCAACGTCTAATTCCAGGACCTATATCAATGTTCCCTATCAGGAAAAGGATGACGCGAAAAAGCTTGGTGCTCGGTGGGACCGGCAAGAGCGATCTTGGTTTATTCCCCTTGGCGTTGATCCCGAACCATTTGCTAACTGGACAACACATAAAAGCGACGAGTCGGTTGATCGACCCATTGATTACGAACCCGTAAGCCCGATCCAAAATGATAAACGCGAGTATTTAGCAGTGCCGTATGGTGAACGTAACGCCGCCAAAGCCGCCGGTGCGTTATGGGATAAAGTTGCTAAGTCGTGGTACGTTGGCCCTAATGCACAGAGGGATGAGTTAGAGCGCTGGAAACCTGATAATGTCCCTAATCAACAAAGTCCGGCAATATCCCCCATGGAGGAATTCGCAGACGCCATGCGATCGATAGACTTTATTGTGGCCGACGGACACCCAATTATGGACGGCAAAAAACACCGAATCGAAGTGGGGGGCGATAAGACCGGAGAGAAATCCGGATTCTATGTCGGTCACTTGGATGGTCACCCTGCCGGCTACATTAAGAACAACCGCACCGGCATTGATATGAAATGGAAATCAAAGGGATATTTGCTCGATCCACAGGAAAAAGCAAAATTGCAGGCCGAGGCTGCCGAGAAATTGGCAGCCAGGGCGGCTGAACAGGAACGCGTCCATGAGGCTACTGCGCAACGGGTAAGCCGTCAAACGGCTAATTTAGTGCCGGTATTCGAGTCAACCCCCTATCTACGTGATAAAGGCATTCAGGCACATGCCGGCACACTTACCGACGCCGGGGGCCAGAAAACGTACATTCCGGCCACTGACGTCGATGGCAAGCAATGGACGATGCAGTATATTCAAGAAGATGGAACTAAGCGGTTCGCCAAAGATAGCCGTAAAGAAGGTTGTTTCCATGTGATTGGTGGGATTGAATCCCTGGATCAAGCACCGGCCTTGGTCATTTCCGAGGGTTACGCGACGGCCGCCACTAATGCCGAGGCATTGGGTTTCGCCACGGTAGCCGCATTTGATTCCGGAAATCTTCAGGTTGTGGCCAAGGCGTTGCACGAAAAGTTTCCGAATAAACCTGTCATCATCGCCGGCGACGACGATAGGAACCGGCTCCTCACGGATGGTATTAATCCAGGTCGCAGTAAAGCCGAAGAGGCGGCCAAGGCTGTTAATGGCACCGCGATATTTCCAATTTTTGCGCCGGGTGAAAATGTTTATCCACCTAATCTTGAAGCGTTTACTCCCCAACAGTATAGAGAGCATGATCGTGCAATGCGCCGTCTCGAAGCTGCTCAGAAGGAGCCGGAAACGGTAAAACTTTCGAATCAGGAAGTGATTAAACTGCAAAATGCTTTGCTCAGCTCTGAGCAAATTGATGCTCTTGATAAAATGAAGGCACATACAGATTTTAATGATCTTGCCACACGGAGCCAATTAGGGCGAAACGGATTGGAACGCCAGGTTAGGGCGGCACTTAGCCAAGCTCTACAAGCCCAAAAACAACGCCAGGAACGGAAACAGAATATAGAGCAAACTAAGGAACTAAAACGAGTACATGTAAGAGCTCGCATTTGAAAACGGTCGGACTCGCATTTATCGCCGGTTTCAGCTCGAATTAACTGCAAATAAAAATCCTGCCGAGCTCAGATTAAATGCAAATGAGCTTGCATTTATCAGTGCCGGCTCGCGTTTGATTTTCTCAGGCTCACTTTATCTGCAAATGAAATCCGGTAACGCCCGTTCAAATCCGGATGTCCTCCTTGAACGATCAAAACCGACCCCTAGTTGACATTCGAAGCTTTGCGCTCAATGTCGGCAGGGATTCAATTAGCTGCCATTCAACGTAAAGGTAAGGGGCGCGCCGCTGAAGGAAGCTATACGAAGCCATTGAACCCGATAAAAAGGAAGCCTTCAAAACCGCCAACGGACGGCGCGTCCCTTTGACCGTTGTGTTAGGCAATTACTATCTCCAAATTGTCAATCAAATCAGAAATAACAGCATTTTCCCCAGTGCGCGATTCAAAGAAAATTTGGTTCTTATCACCGACGTTAATCTGAAACTCATCTGTCAAATTGGCTGGAGTTCTTTGTTTAATGGAGAGGGATTTAAAACGTCCGATATGAAATTTTCCACCAGAACACTCGGCAAATTCATTTTTAAGACGTTCAATCCAGCCGCTAGTATCAAAGTGATATTTAACAAGAAAAACCGTGGGAAACACCTGGTGTTCTTCGATAGGAAGAGTTGTGTGGGCTTGGCATTCCTCTCCGATCCGATAACTTATTTCAGAAGCGTTCAGTCTCTTTATGGACTCTTCTAGAGAATCCGCGGCCTTAAATGCAATACCACTGAAACCTCTGAATGCCGTACCTTCAATTCCAAATCTGACTCTAAAATTTATGAATTCGATATTGATATCACCAAAATTCACACCAATGCTGGTGTACTCATCTTTTTTCATTAAAGGCCATGCAAAAGGCAAACCTAGCCGTTCCGCTACATTATTAGCAACTTTCAAAGGGTCTCCGACTTCAATCATAAGATGGTCTATTTCAAACATTCTGTATTTATCCTAATTTACCTCGGTCAACGAGTGAGGCCTTACGCGACTTGTTATCACTGCCTTAGTCATACTCAGCATTCTGAGGCAGATCATCCGTAATCTCGAACCAAGGAGCTTTACTCGCCACGAATACATGACGCCCTGGTTTTACTTCCGGGTCGGTGTCGAGTGTGCCGAGTGGAAAACCATAGACTTCAGGAGCTGCGTCGAATTTCGTGTAAAGGCTGGAGCCGCAGTTTGAGCAGAAGCCTTTGTGCTCACCAGGAGACGATTCGTAGAACTTCAGCAACTCCTGACCTTTGAGAGTACGCCAATCCGAGGATTGAACCTTCGCGCGGGTTCTGAAAGCAGAGGCATGGAGCTTTCGGCACATTGAGCAGTGACAGTTTAGAACGTCGGTCAGCGGCCCGTCGATTTCGTATTGAATGCCTCCGCAGAGACAGCTACCCGTTTGCTTCATTTGTGCAACTTTCTTGTGTGATAACGTAAAATTTAGGGGCAGGCCGCTTTTGGCCTGTCCCGCTCGAATGCCGAGTTAGGCTTGATTCTCGGATAGCCAAGCCATCACCTCAACGACATTTTTATCTGGCGGAAATACAGGATAAAAGCACTTTTTGATCACCCCATCTTTAAGAATGAGCGTCAGCCTTTTGATCAATTTTGAGCCGCCAACTTCAAGCAGGGGCAGCTTCAAAGCAGATGAAAAAGAATGATTAGCGTCGCTCAAAAGCAGATAAGGCAACTCCAAGCGACTAGAGGCTTCTTTTTGTTCCTCCGTTGATTGACTGCTTATACCGTAAACGCCAATGCCATTGCGTTTGAGTTCAGTGTGATTGTCACGATATGAGCAGGCTTGAGGCGTACATCCTGCAGCACCTGGAATTTTAACCCAGCCTTCTGGGATGGAAACTCCGGGGCGACCTGTCATTGGATAACAGAAAATTACATTCCAACCAGACAAGCCGGATAGATTGATTTCTTGATCATCGGTTGACCACAGGGAAACATTCGGTACCAGCATGTTTTCCAAATGCTCGCATGCGCCATCATCCAAAGGAACTGGCAAATCTAGAGGAATCGAAAAAATTACATCAGGTGGAGGCTGAATATTTTGCATCGTGATTATCTAAAAAGCCGTCGCTGTGCCTGCGATTGTTATACGATTGAGACTTTTACAAGCGCTGATTCGTCAACAATAGAAACAACACTCTCTTCAAATACGCAGGGATGGTCGTCTGCGCTGAACGACTCTAATGTGATCGTAGCATCAAGCTTTAATGCCTTCCTGGCTATATCGCGTACTGTGTTCGTCACAGATTTTTCATCAAAGGAGCCTCTGTCATGCCTAGAGCCATCAGCATTCCATGACACCTGTTTAGATTTACTGCTCGTATGCTTCTTCCTCGCGATATGAACATGTCTTTGTTGAGGAATATTAGGGTCTTCTGGGTCGATTCTCATCATGTAGTCTTTATAGCTTGAAGGTTTCCAGTAACTCTCTAATGCTAGGCAATCACTCTGAAGTAGTGATTCTGGAACCTTAACAAATATATGCTTTATCTGATCATCGTCTGCGCCCTCATCTGGCTCATCGAAATAGCCTTTAAGGATGTCTTTTATTCTCATATGTCACCCACACTTAGTTTCATATAACGCCAAGCTCAGCCGAGGAAGGCCGCGATGCGGCCTGACGTCGGCTGGAGCAATGTGTTAGCCATTTTTAGCGACGATGTGGGTAGGGATGCCGTCAATGCTCATTTGGTTCTTCTCCTCCCAGTATTGCTTCAAACCGTCATCACCTTTCTTTGTTGCCCAATCAGAGAGCAATTCTCGATCACCGGCATACGAAAAATAGGGGACAGCCATCCCACAAGAAGTTTGCACGAGGTCAATTCTAACGTCGAAAACTTGTCGAGCGCCAGGCAATGCGACAAATCGACCAAAAAGATCATCCCACTCGGGGTCAGTCCTGTGCACAACCTTTGCCGTTCCATAAAGCCGCAAGATCAGAGGCGGACCATCAAAGGCACAGAACATGATGGTCATTCGTGGGTTCTGCTGCACATGAGCGGACGATTCATTACCGCTACCGGTTACATTTAGCCAAGCAATACGCGAATTGCTTAGCACCCTAAACGAGTCCATACCTTTTGGTGAGATATTCACGTGACTATCTGCGGTTGCTGTCCCGACAAAGAAAATATTTTGTCCTTTGATGAACTGGATATGTTTATCGGATAATTCCTTAAATTGTTGACCCATTGGGCACTCCGTGTTGTTGGGCATCAAATGTCTGCTTGATCGAAAATTCAGCGTCATCTGACGGCACCCCCGATCAGCGCGAGAAGAGACCTCAACTCATCGACCATCTGTCTAGGCGCCGGCAGACTCATGCCGTTCAATCTCATCGGGTATCGGAAGTAATAGGGCTTATCGTGCGCCGAATTCAACAGCGTGCACCACTGAGGCGGTTGCGCTGGTATCGCCAGCCCACCTGCCACTGCTTCCGCCCACAATGCTTCGAGGTTGTGACGGATAGAGGGTGACCGCAATCTCTTTTCCGTCGACCCTGAACTGGCAAGAAATGCCTTTAACGCACATTCGAGCGTTTGCGCAGAAAGAAAGGCGCAGGAGAGGAGTTTTGGCGAAGTGGATATTGCCAATGCCTCGGCTCCTTCAAATAGTCCACGCGCTGCAATCAGATAGCTTTGAGCCTCCGTAGGAGGAACCATCGTAAGCGGCGGAAGCGATACCGTCGGCAGGGTGGCTTGCATGGAAGCGTGGATGATCTTTGTCATGCCCAACGCTGCTAATCAGCCGCGCGGCTTTTTGCGTCGGCTGCATTAGCCTTGTTGGGCAATCTTGCCATTCGAAGGGTCGCCTCCTCGCGTTCTGTAACGATGAAGCCTAGCCGCTCATACAAGCGCCTTGCGGGGTTGTCCGAAAATGTCGTAAGCCGAATGGCCTCTTCGCAATGTCGATTCAACAGTTGCTCAAGAATCTCAGTGCCGATACCCCTGCCGTGCAGGAAGGGCGACAATTGGATATTTTCAATGTATACGCCGCAATCATCGCGCTTCACGCTCAGATAGCCAACTCGTCGCCCGTGCATGACCACCATGGAGATATGGTCAGGATTGAAACTCTTGCGAAATTCACCCGAAGCCCATCCGCCCCAATGGCGACAGAATAGATCAAACATGTTCCGCTTAGTGAGCCTGTAGCAGTACTGATAGTCTGCATCGCAGGCGGGACGGATCGAATATTTCATTCGTGCACCATCGGTCATCCAGCAGCCAACAGGTTATTGTCCCGATCTGGCTAACATACGGAGTTTCCTGCTTTATTGTCAAGAATGCTGCTTCAACGCTAAATATTTTATATAGTATAACCTATATTTCATTCATGATAAACCGATCGGGATAATTCTAAAGCCTCGTTCTGAATAACCGCAATTACCAACTCAAGCGAAAGTCAAACATCTAAATTAAGAGACAGGTTTAGGGAAGTGCAAAATCATAGCCGACAGGATGTGCTCTGGGTCGAAACCGGTAGCTTCTGTTCACATGCTCTCGTTAGTCCTCATTAGTAGCCCGCTTCTTTCTGGTGTCGAAAGGCAATTACATAAAGAGCATTATCATCCGGTTCATAGCGATAGAGTGCAACAAAACCGGAATCGCCGAATGGAATGAGTAATTCACGCAATTTTGGAAGTTCTTCCCACGGCCTGCCGATTTCGGGTTCTGTTTCTAGGAGCTCAAATTGCTGTGCAATTGCCCGCGCGGCTCTTGCCGCAGCCAAAGGATTTTTTTCGGCTAAAAATAGGCGACAGCGTTCCAAGCCTTGAGTCGCTCCTTCGGTAATAATTATTCGTGGCACTCTGGGCTCTCTTGCTCATGCTCTGTACCCCAGGTGCTGAGCCAATGACGCACTTCTTGGCCCGTTAGGTGTTTGCCCGTTTCTTGATAAGCCTGCCAAGCTGACAAGGCTTCTTGTTTGAAACTTTCTCGAGCTTCTTCGCGTTCAACGTAATCGCGAATGGCTTCGCGCATAATCCAGTGCGATGATCGGTGCCGCAGATCAGCCAAATTCTGAATTCGACTTTTCAAATCCGCATCGAGTTTAACGGATGTTGCCATAGTGATCGCCTCGTTATTAAAAGGTAGTACCTTCGAATACTCTAGCATGAAAGCCTAGCATTTTCCCAATGAAATGTCAGTGCAGCTTTGGCTTTTGCTCTGCTCACTTTACGTCCTATAATCTATTTTATAGGACCTAAAAACACCCCCCAAAATCCCGCCTCATTTGCACCTATATATAAGGTATAAACACCATGACCGACTTGCTGCTGAAAAATCCCGAACGCGCACTGACCGCGAAACAGTTTCAGCAATTATCCGACGTGCCGCCGGAACTCGAATGGTTTGCCAACATCAATTCCGAGAAAACCCGAAAAGCTTACCAGAATGACATTCGCGATTTCGCGCAATTTGTCGGCATCAGCCAACCGGCTGAGTTTCGTATCGTCACCCGGTCCCATGTCATTGCCTGGCGAAAAACCATTGAAGAGAATAAATTCTCCGACGCCACCATCCGCCGTAAGCTCTCTGCTCTGTCTTCCTTATTTGAGTATTTATGTGAGAAAAACGCCGTGACCCATAATCCGGTCAAAGGCGTGAAGCGACCGATGGCCAATAACAACGAAGGCAAAACCCCGGCTTTGAGTAACGACCAGGCTCGATTGCTCTTGGAAGCACCGCCGGAAGACACAATAAAAGGACAACGCGACCGGGCGATTTTAGCCGCTCTGCTCTATCATGGTCTGCGCCGGCAGGAACTGTGTAATCTACGCGTCAAAGATTATCAGCGCCGCAGTGGCGTGATGATGTTTCATGTCCACGGTAAACGGAAAAAAGAGCGCTTCGTGCCGGTGGAGCCGAAAACCCAACGTTTGATCGCCGAATATCTGGAAACGGCTGGCCATAGTGCGGATTTGGAAGGTGCTTTGTTTCGGCCGGTGAAAAACAACTCGACTGGAGATCTCACTAAACCGCTCAATCCGCGTTCGGTGTATCGGGATGTGGTCATGTGTTACGCCAAACAAGTCGGCATTACGCTCGATACCCACGGCTTTTGCGTGCACTCGCTGCGAGCAACTGCTGCGACCAATGCGCTCGATCATAAAGCCGATATCGCCAAAGTCCAGGAATGGCTGGGCCATGCCAACGTGTCGACCACCCGGCTTTACGACAAGCGGCATAGCCGTCCGGAAGATAGCCCGAGTTTTAAGGTGGAATATTAGGTGTAGCAATGAACGATCAACAATCATTCGTAACAACTCGGGTAAAACCGCTCGTGCCCCCGATGCTTTTTCTCGGTAAATGCCGGCGATGTAATATCCTTCCTCTCGGGCACTATGCACAATGTCGGTTTGGCGGGTAAAGTCTTGTTCTTCGGTACTGACGCAGAGGTAGATACGAGCGACTTTCATAAGGTAGCCAAAAATATAAAGACCAATGAACATTGGCTAGCTCTAGCGGGTTGTCGGCTTTTTATTCTTTGTTCCGGGTAAAAGCAATTTGTGATACATTGATTACATGTATTCAATATTTGACGTAAAGGGGACTATACATGGCCACCTCCATAAGACTTTCTCCGGAAATTGAAAAACGGCTTGATTATCTGGCAGGTCAAACCGGCCGTACAAAGGCATTTTATTTACGAGAGATCATCGAGAAAGGACTGGATGATATGGAAGATTATTATTTGGCCACCGATGTGTTAGAACGGGTTCGCAAAGGTGAAGAACGCGTTTATTCATTGGATGAAGTGGAGAACGCGCTTGGCTTGGCGGATTGAACTGACAGAGACGGCGAATAAGCAACTAGCAAAGCTCGATAAGGTCGAAGCGAGGCGTATCACGAAATTTTTGAGGGAGCGTTTGGCTGCTACCGACAATCCACGCAATACAGGCAAGGCTTTATCAGGTCCACTTGGCGGTTTGTGGCGTTATCGAGTGGGCGACTATCGATTAATTTGTGAAATTCAGGACGGCGTGTTGTGCGTCTTAGTACTGAAGATCAGCAATCGCCGAGAAGTGTATAAGTGAGATCAGGAACAAGGGAGATATAAGTAAAGCCAGTGATTCCAGCACTCACGAATGCTTTGAGTGAAGCAAGGACAGAGCATTCAATCAAGAAGCGCATTAGGACGGACGCCAACTCGGTTTTTCTTTCCACTGCGCTTCAAAACCCTACTTCAGTTGAGAAAAGGAATCATTCATGATTCCTGTTGCCGGCATCCATGCCGGCAATTTTGATGCGCTCAATCGCTGCGCAGGATCTGGGCTGAACAGGGTATAGATGAGGCAGCGCCGTGGGTCCCGGTTAGGCTGTGACAGTGGCTTGTTGGCTTGTCGCCGCCGTTTTCGCTTTCGGAAGGCCTGTGGCAGGCAATATCAACGATTTTCACGGGTGTGCCACAACCAGCACATAGAAGGTTGATCCCTGAATTTCATAGCGTATCTCGTACTGATCGACAAGCAACCGCCGCACTTCGCGCGGTTCGAACTCGAAGAGCTGTTCGCCGATGCGCGGATTGTCAAACAGGATAGAGGGAGCCTTGACTAGCGCCTGAACGGCCCGCGCGGCGGCATTTTTGTTCGCCGGTGCCAGAAACTCGTACAGGCGTTCCAGATCGGAAAGCGCCTTGCCGGTCCATTTCAATTCCATCAGCGCGGCATCGGCAAGGGCTTGTCGGTGCCTAAACTGTCCGCCCACTCCTGCACGGCTTGGTGGTCGATGACCAGTCCGGCATCCACATCGGCAAGCGCCTCTCGGGTCAAGCGTTCGCGTTCTTCCTCTTGGCTGAGCCATGCCGACAGCGCTTGCTTCATGATCCAGCCGCGCGAGCGCTCCAGTCGCTCGGCCATCCGGTCGACTCTTTCGGCCAGTGGAAGCGGCACATGCGCGGTTAGGACCTTGGTTTCGGTTTTGGCCATGTTGATTCCCTATCGCTAATTAATGATTAAGTTTTAATCGTATTGATTTATTTTTAATCCGTCAATCCGTTACAACCGTTTCTTTCACCGCGTCTAGTGAACAGGTCTTGGCCTGCGGCCAGACGGGGCCGACAGCGAAACGTGGGGGTAAAGCGTGCGGAGTTATGGAGGCAATAGTTCGATCGGTTTTGAAGTGGTACGCTTGATAAGGCTGTGAAGTATGTTCGGGTAGTGGTTTATCTTTTTCAAAAAAAGTGAAACGACTAAGTTAGATAAGTTAAAGAATAAGTTAATTTAAGTTACAGGGTATAAATTAGCTTATTACTTATTGTTTAGTAACGGATTTATTAAAAATGCCGTTCCCAAAGTCACAATGTCATTTTTAGGCTGCGTGCGACGGGCAGTAAGCCAACAAAACATGAAAATAATTAAATTCTTCCTGATACCACAATAGTGATGTATAGTTTAGCCTCATTTTCTATTCCTGATACCACAATAGCGATGGACGATTCGTTATCGGATAAGCGTAAACAAACTGATTTTTTTATCTGTGATGTTTTTGAGACTTTTAAAGATGATTCCGCCTCCATGGAACATCCTGTTTTTAGTCTCTCAACCAAGCCTGATCACAGAATGCTGGTGTATCAGTACAATGGTAATTCGATAAAGATAAAACCCAGTTATACAGGGCTTGCCACGATTCATGACAAGGATATCTTGTTATATCTAACCTCCTGCCTAATGAATGCCAAAAACAATGGCGAGCAAATATCCAGCCGCGTCAGGTTTACCGCTTATGATTACTTAACCTCAACCAACAAATCGATTAACGGCAAGTCCTATTTGCAATTAAAGGAAGGTTTGGAGCGTTTGAGCGGTACCAGGATAGAAACCGATATAACAACCGGCGGTAAAGAGATACAGTCCGAGTTTGGGTTAGTCGATAGCTGGCATATCATCAAGGAAGGGAAGGACGGAAGAATGGTGGCCGTTGAGGTAAAGCTTTCCGAATGGTTCTATAATTCGATCCTCGGCAATGCGGTGCTTAGCATTGATAAAGATTATTTCAACCTGAGAAAGCCCACTGAACGCAGGTTATATGAACTAGCCAGGAAACATTGCGGCAACCAGATAGCCTGGAAAATCGGAATCGACAAGCTAAAGTACAAGATCGGCTCCAATTCGCCGCTGACCAAGTTGAAATTCAACATCAAAAAAATAGCCGAAACCAACCATCTGCCTGAATACAATATTTCGTTGGAAGACGATGTTATCACGTTTACCCGTAAAGAACCGCCGAAAGAACTCAGTCCTCCGGAACAGTTGCCGAAGCACTTCACGAAATCCGAAGTGACCGCCAATGCAAGGCCGGGGGAAACGTACAGCCAAGTCGAAGAACGTTTGAAGCGAGCAAAAAAGCCAAAGGCAACTGAGGATAAAAACAAGGCACCAGTGGAGACAAAGCGGAATAAAAAGCATTTGTCCGATCTTAAGCAGGCGCTGAAATGAACGGTGATCGCGCGTTTGACCGGTAATTCGGTGGCTAAGGATGCCAAGCCGGGGGAAACGTTCGATCAGGCGTTGCAGCGGAAGCAGGAGTTGGCTGAGGTTAAGCGGAAGTTGAGGTGATCGCTCTTGGTTGCTGTGGACTCTTACGGCTTTTCCTCGAGCAAGTACGATAGTCGTCAGAATTACTGTTTAAATTAAAAAATAAGATGAAGATTTATGAAAACAAAACAAATGCTGTTTACTGTAATCGGTTTGGTTATGAGCGTTGTGGGATTGGGGAACGCACAAGCGGTATTACATGATAGAGGAAGTATACCGTTCTTAAATAACGGATTGGTTTATGACGATGTACTTGATATTACCTGGCAGAAAAATGCCAACCTGGCAGCAACTGAGCCATTTGGTGTTAGTTTCCCCGCATATACAAATGGCCGAATGGATTGGGATACAGCAAATCTTTGGATAGACGCGATGAACGAAGCAAATTATCTCGGCTATGATAATTGGCGTTTGCCAGGCTTTACAGGAATTGCAAGGTGTTCAAATTGGAATTGTACTGACAGCGAATTAGGTTATATGTTTTATATAAACATGGGGGCAACTGCTGAAAACTCTATTTTGGATGGTAGTAACACCGACAACTTAGCTTTATTCGACAATCTTCAAACTTTCCGATCTTCCGCATACTGGCTTGGTGAAGAGAATATATATAGGGCTGATAGCGCATGGTCTTTCTATACTCGTTTTGGATTCCAGAATAATTACTTTTATAAATATAATGCCTTTCATCCTTGGGCAGTTCGCTCCGGTGATGTTGCCTTTATTCCTATATCGGGTGCAGTTTGGTTGTTTGGGACCGGTTTGTTGGGCTTGATGGTTTTTTATCAACGATGCAACATTAAGTTGTTAGTAAAATCCACTTACATCTCACCATCATTCGCCGCATCCAGCATAACCACCACAAACGGCCCAGCGCGAAGATTCCCTTCGCCATAACCCCGCACCGGCACCGACGGCCAGCGGTTGAATTCCGGTTCCGCGAGGATTCTTTCGGCCGCGTCCAAACATTCAGCCAGCAAATCCGCATCGATGCCGTGGTCGAGCAGGGCGGTTTGAAGGCTTGGGTATTTGCCTGCCAGATCGTAATCGGCCATCGCCGCCCCGAAGCCTTTGACCCATTCGATCAGTTCCGGATCGTCTTCGTTCGGCACAAAGCCCTTGCCGCCGGATTTAAAAAACGCCCAGCCTTGCGCCCAGTGGTTTGGTATGTCGCTCATTGTTTACCTACCTTTTTAATGTAGTCATCGTAGAATTTGTTCGCGGCAATGCTATTGGCGATATCGCCGGCATAAGGGTCCCAATCGTTCACCACGACATCGGGATTGTCCTTGAGCCATGCCCGGAACTCATTGAGGATGCCTTTGCTGGTCAGTTCGGGGGTGGTGCAATTGAATACTTCGCAAAGGTGGCTTTTGATTCGGTACATGGCTACTATGCTTTAGTTGTATTTTTAAAATAACGAAAAAGGAACCTGAATGAAATTTTTATTAACATTTTTAGCGGTTATTTTCTTGATTGGTTGTACTACAGCCGGCCCTTACGTCACTAACATTTCAAGTGACGGCAATAACGGATTGAATATCGAGAAATGCAAAGTTGAACTCAATGCGTTTTTAGGTGTTGTAAATACTGGTGATTGTTCGAGCAGCAATATAAAACTTTCACATCAATAACGATTTATTTGTTTTCACAATCGTTATCTCTCCAAACCCCACCCTGACCGCCGCGTCCAGTCGCTTGAACACCCGCGTTTGACCTGTACATAAGTGACCAATGACGCCAAGCCGGGCGAGACGTTAGAGCAGGCGCTGCAGCGTAAGCGGGATTTGGCGGATGTTAAAAGAAAACTGAGGTGAAAATATGAAAGTTGGATTCCGGAAACCGTCATTGAAAAAACGTTTAGCCGCGCGAACATCGGTTAAGCGTCATGTTCGCCATTCCCTCGGCGTTAAAGCGCCACGTGGGTACGGTTGGCTAACCAACCCCAAAAAAGCCGCGTACAATCGGGTTTATTCGAGAACGACATTTGGTTTGGCGGATCTGCTCAAATGGTTGTTTGGCGGGAAATGGTGATTGGCTCTCCCTATGGCTATACGGGACAATGAATAGCCAGAAGTTGCGGAGAAGGTATGGCCGATCACAGAATTGATACGATAACGGCATTGCGCGAAGTAGTGGTTTATGGGCTGTTTGATGGAGGCGGCTTTGGTCTTCGAGAGGTGCGCGAAGATATGGAAAAATCCGGATTGTCGGTTCCGTTGGCAATGGACGAGGAGATTCTTGAGTCGGTTCTGTTCGATGATTTAGCAGAGTTGCTATTCGTTGACGACGACACGCAACCCTTTTCCCACTGGTGGTGGCATCTCGGAAAAATCCGCGATAAGACTTTTCCAGCTGAACAGTTGCCGGCACATTTGCGCGAGGTTTATTTAGAGTCTGAAAAAATTCGTTCTATGTAACTTCTTAGGTATTGTTATTTTATCTCCTCATCATTCGCCGCCTCCGACAGCACAAACACCACAGGCGCGTCCCGCAACACGTTCTCGCCATAACCCCGCACCGGCACCGACGGCCAGCGGTTAAATTCCGGTTCCGCGAGGATTCTTTCGGCCGCGTCCAAACATTCAGCCAGCAAATCGGCATCGATGCCGTGATCGAGTAGGGCGGTTTGAAGGCTCGGATATTCGCCTGCCAAGTCGTAATCGGCCATCGCCGCCCCGAAGCCTTTAACCCATTCGATCAGTTCCGGATCGTCTTCGTTCGGCACAAAGCCTTTGCCGCCGGATTTAAAAAACGCCCAGCCTTGCGCCCAGTGGTTTGGTATGTCGGTCATTGTGTTGTCTCCGTTTACCGAACAATCGTTATTTTCCCTAACCGCTTATGATGATGTTCGATATTTGAACTTAATTTAAAGTATTGGACTTCTCAAAACGGAGCCTTTTTTTGTAACCCGGTCAAAGCTAAAAATGTGTTCTCTTGGACTGTCGGCACAGCGACCAACTAAGCGTCTGGGAAAGTCGGGTTCACCGTTATCGAGGTGGACTGTTGCTCCGCAGACCGGACAGGGCGCGGTATAGCTTACAAGGCGGATAATCCTTAAGTCGCCGTTTCTGAACAACTCCAGTTGCGCCGATTTTTGTTCTATAGCGGTTATTAACTCGGGAGCGACGACAAGGCGATCTTCGAATAAACGGAGCCAAGGCCTGATGAAAAAGATCCAAACTCCACATGGAAAAGCAAAGATGCCTATAAATGCCGTCAACTCTCGGGTTGTTACCGGTTTTGGAATGGTTAGGCCTAGCCAGGCGAATAAAGAGAGTGCAACTACACTGCCGCCAATGGTGATTAACCAACCGATGATTAACCAGATATGCCAGCTCGTTAGGCAAATACGACCATCATGGAATAGCCATTTTGCCCACCAAGTTGTTTTTACTTCACCGTTTTCAGCTAATTCATACTGGAAGCTAATTCGGGTTTGATTTTGCGTTTTATCCTGCTCAGCTACTGAATTTTGTTTGTTATCATTGTCGGCGATTTCAGGAATTGGTTCGGCTTTGATCCAATATAGGGATTCGTGGCCACGTCCTTTCGAGATATAGAAATCAAGTTCCGGATAGCAATCAAGATTCCTTTTTTCGGCAAGCGCGATCACTTCTTCTTTTCTTGAATTCCAATAGGGCAAAACCGCTTTATTCCAATTGACCCACTTATTCGCAGGTTCATTAGTGATTACCTCAGCAGCTGCCACTATGTCCTTATTAGTAATTCGCCTTTGAGATTCTTCCATATGGGCCTTAGTAAGCGATTCCTTCGCTAGCGCTCGAAGGACTTGGTGCGGTTTTTCATCACTTGGGATACTGTCTACCCAATCCATAAGGCATTGAATTACCTCACGCATAAATCACCCTAAACCGGTTTATGGTGGTTAAAGCCTTTTTCGCTGGGAAAAAATACATAAAACTGAGCTCTCCTAACTTAAAACTTTGAGGTTAATAACTATGAGCACTCAGTTCGCAATAGATCATAAAAATCGTCTTATCCATATTTCCGAAGCTGAACGCGGATTAATCTGTAATTGTTACTGTATGGTATGTAACGAGCGGATGGTAGCGAAGAAAGGGCAGGAAAGGGAACACCATTTCGCCCATGAATCGAATAAAGCCGCTTGTATCATCAACCATGAAACGCTGTTGCACCAGTTCGCCAAGCGCGTCATACAGGATGCCGGGGGGCTTGTCGTTCCGCCGGACAGCAACCGTAAAATAACCGGTTCGCTTCAGATCAGTCAAAATAACCCGACTTGGTTGATGCTGGATCGAGTGGAAGAAGAGAAACAGTTAGACGACATTAGGCCGGACTTGATTGGATACACTTTAGACGCGCAAGTTTTAATCGAGGTTGCCTACAGTTCTTTTGTCGATGATGAAAAAATGGCGAAATTGGAGGCACGCGATCTTTTGGCTCTGGAGATCGATTTGCGTGCTTTCGACCCGGAATATTTCGACGTGGAAACCACTAAGGAAGCCATTTTAAACGGCGTCGATTTGAAGAAGTGGCTCTACTTTCCGGAACCTGCCGTGGTCGAGACAAAACCGGCTTTTACCGAAGAGATCGTAACCATTAAGGGAATGTGGGTTTCCCTCAGAATGTTACCGTTTGGTGATCTGGCCGTAAAAGTCATAGCTTACAATCCGGAAGTCAACGCTATCGTGAAAGCCATTGCCAAACGTTATTACGGCAGATGGCGGCAAGATTATAAGAACTGGATTGTTCCGAATCGCTGGCTGCAACATGCGATAAATGATTTACGGGCCGAAGCCGACCAGGCTTGAAACGGCATGGCAATGATCTAACTGTAAAGAGAACACCAATGGAAAAACGTACCGCTGCTAAAGCCGAAAAATGGAATAACGAACTGGCTGTACAAAGAAGCCGAAGAAAAGAAACGGATCAAAGAAAGCAACGCGAACAAAAAGTTTCATCGGGCGAATATATACCAAGACGTTACACGGAGCCGGTTTTTGGCGACAACAAAATCAAGGCCAGAAACAACGAAAGGCTGCTGCTTTATTTTTTTATCGGCGTTATCGCTTGCATAGTGGTTTGGAAAGGATTTGACGTAATCCGGGAGCGGTATTGGATGGACGAATTGAAGGCGGGGAACCAGAAACGCTTGACGACTCTTGAGCATGAAACCCGCAAAAGCGGAGACGATCTAAAAAAATTGCCGTCAGGTTATAGGCCGGCAAACGCCAGCAATTACCAGTTTAAAACGCAAGACGTCTATAAAGGCAGCGTTTGTAAAGATCATGTGAAAACCGAAATTTACGAAAGAACGACGCTGCGGTGCGATAAAAATTCAGGTCGGTGCACTACCATTAGTTCAAAGACGTACAACAAAAAAGGGGATTGTTAGCCATTCCATGACGTATTCGGGATTTGTAGAACGCGCAGAATTTTTCGGCGAATTTCCCATTGATCATTTCGCCGTATTCCAGGCTATGGCTGATACGCTGGTCCGGGTTCGCCCGGTGCCAGGCGTTAAACTCTTCGAGTACGCCGTTGTTTTCCAGTTGATGCCCGGTGCAGTCAAATACCTCGCAGAGCTGGCTTTTTATTCGGTACATATAGATTAACTTTTATGTTAGATTCTATAGCGCTTAGAGGGTGGAAACTTTTAACAGAACAATATGAAAACGAAAAGTTATTTATCTTGGCAATACGATGAATTTAAGCAAGTCGGCAGAGATTACGGCGAGCCAATTGAAGTTGACCGATACGACTCCAGCCATGCCGAATTTCGCGATGTGGCGGGCGAGAACAATGCAATCCTGGACACTATTGCAATAAGCCCTGGTGATAACGTGATAGATTTTGGTTGTGGTACAGGCGAGTTTGCATTGCAGGCGGCTTTACGTTGTAGACACGTTCATTCTGTTGATGTTTCCGAGGCGATGTTGTCTTTTGCGAAAGCAAAAGCCGAAAAAGCCGGTATTTCCAATATCAGCTTCCACCATGCAGGATTTTTGACCTATGCCCCTGAAGAACAAAGTATCGATGCGATTGTCACGTCCTTTGCCTTTCATCATTTGCCCGATTTCTGGAAAGGCGTTGCACTCGATCGGCTGTATCGCTTCTTGAAACCGGGAGGCCGGTTGTATTTGCATGACGTGATCTTGTCTGAAAATCACGCGCTGGAAAATATCGCCGCCTTCATCGACAAACAAGCGGCGGTCGGCGGAGACTTTTTGCGAAAAGATGCCGAAGGGCATTTTCGGGACGAGTATTCCACTTACGAATGGGTCATGGATGGTTTACTTGAGCGTTCCGGTTTTGTCGTCAAGCACAAAAGCATGCAAGAGGGCGTATTGGGTACCTATTTATGTCAACGGTGACTGTACACTGATTTCCTCAAACCCTATATCAAACAAAACCCCCACCGCCGCGTCCAGGCGCTTGAACACGCGAACCTGGCCACGCGCGGTTTCGAGCATCGGATTCAGCTTGTGCTTGCCGGACAGCGTTGCGGTCCAACCGTCTCCGGAGGCGTGTTTTTGGATGACGGGCGCCTCTAAAGCGCCCGCCTGAAATAAAATGTCGGCTTCTTTAATATTCATATTCACTTTTGCGGCTACAAAAGCTAGACTAAGTTAAAACAAAATTACACTTTTGTATGATAAAAGTGAATCCATGATCGTGCGAATAGCCTTTATTGTAGCCTTATTCTTGCCTTTCCGGGTAGCGGCCTGGGATGACGACGCCGTGTTGTCGTTCATCGGCCGGGTCAATCCGACCCTTCTGGCGCAGCAAAACGTCACCAAGGCCTATGCCAAGCCGGACGCCTTGACCTGGGCGTTGCAGAACACTTCGCTGGCCGGCCGGGTCGGTATCGGCGGCACCGAGTTCCGGGACGATCCCTACACTGTGTTCGGCGGCCTGCAGATCAACATCCCGCTGTCGTCTGTCAAGGAGGAAAGGGAGGCGGCCTTGAAGCAAGTCGCCGAAGCCAAGGCGTTTGACGATATGCTGTCGCGCGTGGTCGCCGATATCGTGCAATTGCGGCAATTGGAAGCCGATTTGGAGGCTTCGGAAGTGAAGCGCACGTTTCTCAAGGAGAAGGCCGCGTGGGTCAAGGACCGCATCGACCAAGGCTACGCCTCGGACATGAACGAGCTGTGGCAAATCGGCAGCAAGGTCAACGCCGAAGACGCCCTGGTGGCCAAAGACACGCTGCTGATCAAGACGCAGCGCTACAAGCTGGCCCGCTATGCCGGCCCGGAATGGCGGACGCTGTTGGCGTATCTGGAGGGCAAGACTGAAACCTTGGGAGGCACCGATGGATGAGATTGTCGGCTTGATCGGCCGGGAAGAAGTGGTCGGCGATTTGGTCGCCGAGATCAAGAAGGGCAAGCACGTCATTCTGACCGGCCCGGTCGGCATCGGCAAATCGGCGGTGCTGAGGGCCGCGCTGGACCGGCTCGGGGCGAAGGTTCCGCTGTTGATCCGGCTGCACGATCATCAGGCGAAAGGGCAATTCGTCGACATGGCCCGGCAAATGCTGGCGCTGGATCTGGTCACGCCGCAAGAGTTGGAATTGCCGGCGAAGTATCACGATACGCCGGGATCGGAAATCGACTGGAAAGAGATCAAAAGCCAGGTCAACCGGATGAGCATGCGGGATTTGACGCAAGCGGTGATACCGGCTTTGGCCCGCGCCGAAGACAAGCCGGTGTTCGCGGTCGACGACCTGACCAGTTTGACGCCGACGCAAATGGCGTTCTGGCTGGCCATTTTCGACCATGCCCAGGTGATCGGCTGCGCCTCCGAGAAAAAGGCCCGGGTCCGGAAACTGTGGTGGAAAATGCGCGAGATTCCGGTCAAGCCGCTGCCTCCGGACACGATCCGGGCGATTGTCAAACGCTACATCGAAACCAAAGGCATCCTGATCGAATCGCCGGAGCTGTACATCAGCCACGTCGTCAAGCAGTCGGGCGGGGTACCGCAAGCGATCTACGACATGCTCGACGAATCCGGAAAGGAAAGGATCATCGACAAGCGCAAGGTGCGGGAGATGCGCCACGAGGCCGGCGTGCAATATCTCGACTTCACGCCGATGGTAATGGTATTGGGGGCGCTGATCGTGTCGATGCGCTATGTCGGCATGGGTACCGGGGACAAGACGCTGTACATCATGGGCGGAATCGGGGCCGCGCTGTTCCTGACCTTCCGCTATTTCATCTTCAAGGGGGTAGGGCGGTGAATTAGCAGTGTGGGATCGACAATGTTAATTACAATCAATGACTTTATGTTCCATGGGTTTCCGCTTTGCTTCCGCACCGAGCCTTTTGCCTGATTCCCACGCTTTGGTCAGTTCTGGCTTGCCGAACAGCGAGAAATGGCAATTGGTCGTGTTTGCGCCATTGAATTCCGCATCGTAACCCATGCGCTCTGCGTAGTCTTTCGTTACTGGAGGCAGCATTTTAAAGAGCATGATGTTTCCTCTTTTCGTTGAATTATTGAATAAATCTTAACCCATGTTTATTAGCAATGCGTAGTCTCAAAAAGATATGACTTAATATCATACTATATCATTTCATACCTTATGCTAGCTGCCACCCACGCCGCCTTTTCGACCGCGCTCTATCTCGGCGGCGCGGCCGTCTTCGAATACCCGACCGAACCGATTGCCTGGGGCCTCGCGATCTTGTTTTCGTTCATGCCCGATATCGACATCCCGACTTCGCGCGTCGGCCGGCCGCTGTTCTTCATATCGGTGCCGCTCGAGAAGCGTTTCGGCCACCGGACCGTTACCCATTCCCTAATCGGCGTCGGCGTCCTCGCGGCGCTGGCCTCGCCGTTGTATCTCGTCTGGCCGATGGGCTTTTGGGCGATCCTCGGCGGCTATTGGTCGCATATCCAGATCGACATGGCCAATATCCGGGGCGTCGACCTGTTCTGGCCGTCGCCGCTGCGCGTGGTGATGCCCGGCAAGGTCAAATACCGGCTGGAAGTCGGCAGCAAGGCGGAAATGATCGTGCTCTGCGCGATGCTGGTATTCTGCGTCGGGCTGTATCCGATGAGCAATCTTGGGCTGCGCGGCGGCTTGCATCAGATATTGAAAGATTTCGATATCGCCTACAGCGAGTTCGTCAAGGTCCAAGGCCTCACCTGGCACACGCTGGAACTGAAAGCGATCGACAATTTGACGCTGGAACACATTGAATGCGCCTGCCCGGTGCTCGGCGCCTGGCAAAAGGGGCTGATCGTCGAATACCAAGGCCAAGCCCGTTCGGTCGGCAAGAGCCAATTGCATCACAACCTGTATCCGGTCGAAGCGGTGTTGATCGAGGGCGAGCCGCTGCGCGTGATTTCCCAGCGCGTCGACATGAAAGGCCGGTCGCTCCGCTGGCTGGTCGATAACCTGCAGGCGAACCACGCTTATTACTTGCTCGGCGAATTGCACATCGACGCCGACAAGGTGGTCGATGTCACGCAATTGGAGGTTTACCATCCGGCCAGCTGGAGCGGGGCTAAGGTCAAGCTGCATTACGCGAAGGCCGGGGATTTGGCGGATTATTTGAACCTGACCGCGATCCGGGGCGAGGTGGTGGTGCAGTTTTGGCTGCGGCCGGGGGATGCGATGGTGGATCTGAAATTCAGCGGTAGCGATGCTGGGAACCGGATTCCAGGCATTCTGCAAAACTTTTAATCCCTGTGAATATGGATTCTTATTATTTATTTGTTAACTAACATATATATATTTTAGTTACATTTGTAAATTAAGGATCAACATTTTTATGCCGCCTCCAATTCGCTCAGTTGCCGCTCGATGTCACGCCGGTACGATGCAATCGAATTTACAAGATCGACGGTGGCCAGCGTGTCGGTCGTGGCCGAATGCGCGGAACCTGTCCATGATATGCCGGCTATCGATGTCGCTGTTTCCAGTGATATTGAGCCGTAGCGGTTCGTGGGACCGAAAGCCTTGGCCGCCAAGTACATCGCGCATCGGGTTTCGACCGCTTTCCACCAGTCCGTGGATTCGCCGAACGCGGTACACGTCTGATACACCATGCGGGAATCGAACTCGGCATTGAAAATCACCACAATCCGCCCGGCGACCAGCTCTTTGACCTGATGGGCGACTTCGGGCCAGGCCGGCGCCGATGTCAAGGCGGCTTCATCGATGCCGTGAATGGCAGATGCATCCGGCTCGATAGGGATGGTCGGTTTCATCTTGGTTTCGAAATGCACATGACCGGCCGCATCCGCTAGAGCCAGCTCGATAATCTGCGCGTTATAACCGAGGCCGGTGGTTTCCGTGTCGAGGAAAAGCGGGTCTTCGGCAAGCCAAGCGCAGGCGATTTCGCCGGCAAGCGCTTCATTGCTGCGGAGTTTCGCTTTCAAGGACATGATCGCTCTGGCACGTTTTTGCTTCTCTGTCGGCTCACGCTGTTGGATTGTCCGGATCGGCACGCAGTCGGCTATTCGATAAACCCCGAATTCTCGACCATAGTCGTTTTTGTAGTGCTTTATGGGAATGGCGTCCGGTTTTGGTTTCATCCTGAATTCGTCCCGCAACCGACTCTTGGTAAAGCATCTGTCAGCGGCGATGGCTTCATCTCTGGCTTTTTGTAGTGCGTTGTCGTCCATAGCGGAGGTAAATTGATCAATACCAATTTATATTTATAGATAACCGATTTTCCATTAGCCTAAAACTTCCGTCAAGACTAAAATATATATATGTTAGATAAAGTTGGTAATAACAATGGCTAAATCTGGGCGATCGATCTATTTTTACACATTGGATCACTACAAGGCCGATATCGAAATTGCTATGGATCTGGAGAATTTAGAACAGCGAAGGGCGATGGCGGCGGCTGCGTCGAAACGATATAAACAAACCGTGCTTTTCTATTGGCTGGAAAGGGCGGAAGTAGATGATGGCGTGGATCTGACACCAACCTTGGCGCTGAACCTGGTGAAGGGCTGGATGGGACGAGGCATTGACCGTTTGACATTAAACAAATGGTTCGCTGTCACCGGGCGCACGGCCGCTAACAAAAGCAGGGATCATCACAGGAAGGATGAGTTGATAGAGAAATACAAGGAGCAAGTGGATCGAGACATCAAAAAAGCGATCAGCGACATGGGGAAGGTTAGGAAAGCTGTATTTTATAGAATCATCTAAAATACCTATCCAGGAAGCAGGATAAACAAGCCATTTACCGGAAATACAACTTCAACCTGATCGAGCTGACCGACGACGAAGTGCTCAATCTGGATGACATCTTGCCCAGATTGGGGGACCGTAAGGATTCCTTCGTAAATGAGTAACATCCCTGGCTTGGTTACATCTGGAACGTCACGCCGTAATCAATTGGCTCCAAATCCCGATCCCGAAGTTCGTATGTGCCAAAACGATTGGCGTGATGCGTCCGAAATGGACTAAACACAGCGGCCAACTCTGGCGTCAACTTCATTCCTTCGGTTTCCAACTCTTTGAATGCCTGCGTCATCGTATGACAGTTGTGGAAAATCATCAGATTGGCAATCAGGTGATTGTACTTGATTATCTTCAACTGATCCTCGCGCACATTTTCCTCGATGGTGTCCGATCCGAAATACGCCCACTGCGCAAAGTTGTTGAAACCTTCGCACTTGTTTTGCGCCGCTTGGATGACCTGGCGTAGCGCGTCGTCGCTGATATATTCCAGCAGGAAAATAGTGCGGACGACCCGGCCCAGCTCACGAAAGGCGAAATACAGTTTGTTTTTCCGGCTTGCAGTGCCGAGCTTGCGCAAGATGGTCGATGGTTGAATACGCCCGGCACGAATCGATTGCGCTACTTGCAGCATGTCCGGCAAATGACAGGCGATCAAATCCCAATCTATCGCATCCTTGGTAAACAGGTCATCAATGTGTTTATACACTTCGTCGGCGCTCGGACGGAACCATTTCAAATCTTTCCAGTTGCGAATACGTGGCATCAGCTTGATACCCAGCAAAAACGCCAAGCCATAAACCGGTGCGCTTTGCGCCTGGGTATCGCCATGTAAAGTATCGGGCTGAATATCCGACTTGTTCTTTGTCAGCCCATCCAGGATGTAAACGGCTTCCCAGACACCGCAGGGAATGAAATGCGAAAACAGCGCAATATATGTATCGCTGACATGGTAATAAGCAATGCCGCCATAGCCGCCATAACGGATATGCCGTTCCGACAGCAGATTATTTTCATACAGATTCCATTGCGTACCGTCTGCCGCTGCGCGTTTTGTATCGCCCCAATAGCGTGGCAGTTGAAATTGATTGTACGCATTAATCGTCGTGCAGATAGCGGCCTCCAGCTTTTCCGTCGTGACTTGGCGTTGATTGACGAATGACACTTGCCGAGCACTGACATCGGCAATGTTCTTGGCAATTTGTGTCGGCCCTAAACCTGTGCCATAGGCGAACACCGTCAGAATCTTACGCCGGTCTTCCTCCAGTAACTTACCTTTGTGACCACTCAACGGGCCAAAATGCTTGCCCCACCCAAGCCATTGCATGGTATCGGCAAGCACATCCAACAACGAAAGACCCATGCTATCGAGTTTTCTTCTTAACGCGTCATCCATCTCTTTGAAGCCTTGCGGAATCTCTTTTTTCTGTTGCCGGCCCAGCTTTGGCCTGCCATTTATGATCTTGAAATATGCATTTTCCTGATAAGTCTTGTCAGCCTGTTGTGCCGCCTCGGTCAGTAGGGTGCGAACATGCTCGATAAAGGCTGCGCTCTCGACTGGCAAGCCCACTTTCTCACCATAATCCGCGCGTGTACGTTCGCATTCGGCCATCGGCACCAGCTCGTTCCGGTGGTCAGAATATGCATCGCTGCCGATCACGCAAAGGTCGCCAGATTTCAGTTCCCTAACCATTTGCGAACAGACGCATGCTTCGAACTGGCGGCGATTGATTCGAGTCGGAACAGTATCGCGCTTGATTTCGCCAGTCACCAACTTCCACCATTTTTCGGAAATCCAGCCCAGATCGTCCGCCGTTAAGGCAATCTTGCCTTTGTCCCTGAGCGTTAGCCACTCGCTTTGCCGATGGCTGTTTTCCAGCATAAAAGCCAGAGACCGCTCAAAACTGGCATCCTGACTGGTGGATTCCAGCTTTAACTTACTCAAAATCCGTAGCATCGCCGCTCGCCGTGGCTTGAAGAACTGCCAGACAAAACGGAATTCGTTCTTCCCGCCGTATTCCGCATGCAAGCGCGAGAATTCGCACAAATCGGGGCGAGCCGTCACCGCCTGGCGAACGCCTTTCAATTGTTCGTCTGCCGATTGACTGGAATTCAGGAGTGTTTCCAGCATCGCAAACCGGCGCAAAATCTCATCGGTTTTTTCTTGATTGTCGGCCAGATATTTTTCAAGGGCTTCTTCGGCGCTGTGCAACGCACGCTTCATCTGTCGGCAAAAGAGATTGCACAGATCATCGGTCACAATCGCCAGCCGTTGCCTAATCAAGGATAAGGCAACGGCGTAGCGTTTAGCGGCCACCATATCCATCATACTGGCAGCATCGAGACTATTGCCTTCCAGCGCCCATTGTTTGATTTTGATGACCGGCATGATTTTTAATAGGTCTGCGTAGCAAGCCAGCTCAGTCAGCCGGTCATAGCGTTCGACCAACTCCCGCATGCCGTCTATCGTAGGCTTGGCGGCATCTTGCTTAATGTCGTTCCATAGACTCACGCGGCGCGGATCATCTCCCACCACGAAAAGGTTATCGAGAAAAGCCCGACCCTCATCCCCAAGTGCATCGTGAATTTGCCTGTGCAGCGCCTGGTTTGTTGCAATCCGCGAGACGCGAGCTTCGCGCAGCAAGGTGTCGAATGCCGGCAACTCGTAACGATGACGCACCAACGTTTCAATGCCGATATTGATAATATCGATGACATCTTCCTTGGTCAGTGCTGCTTCGGCAAAAGTTTGTCGCATCAGCTCTTTGCCATCGTCGCCGAAGGGTTTGACCGCCAAAAATTCACGCACCGCCGACAAGTGTTTGCGTCTGGCCTGCGAAACATCGTACTGCCGCAAATTCTCCCGGTCATAGGGTTCGCCCATGCTAGAGGCGACATGCTCGGCAATGGCATTCGGCACTTGCTCTGAAGTTACAAAATAACCCAGTCGTTGATAGGTTTTTAAAAGCAGAGCAAATCCCAAGCGCGTGGTGCTTGAGCGAGTGGCAGTATCGCAATAGGCCCGTTCGGCATCCGTCACTGTGTAGAAACGCTCCAATTCCGATTGGGCAAGTCGGCTTTTGAATCGGGGATAGGCGGTATCGCTGGGTTGCAAAGTTGAAAACCGGGAATGGATTTAGTACAAGAAAAACGTCCGTTTATCTGATAGATAGAATCATACAATAATCGGGGCGGAAAACCACAAGAAAACCCATTGAGAAAATCAAAGCAATATTGTACCTTTGCCTTTATCTTTTCTTGCACTATTTGTTGATCATTATGCTGGTGGGTTATATTCGGGTTTCCAAAAGTGATGGCAGCCAAACATTGGAGCCCCAACGGGACGCTTTGTTGGTCGCCGGTGTTGAGGAAAACCGTATTTATGAAGACCTGGCTTCCGGCCGCAAAGATGACAGACCGGGACTGAATGCTTGCCTTAAAGCGCTGCAACCGGGAAATACCCTAGTGATCTGGAAGTTGGATCGGCTTGGACGTGATTTAAAACATTTGGTCACGGTCATTGACGAGCTCAGAAAGCGTAATGTGGGCCTAAAGGTGTTAGCCGGTGCCGGAGCTCAGATTGACACCACCACACCGAACGGACGCTTGTTTTTCGGGATATTTGCCGCACTTGCCGAATTTGAGCGGGAACTCATCGCTGAACGCACCCGTGCCGGACTTGCTGCGGCCAGGGCACGGGGACGCAAAGGCGGTCGACCACGCAAGATGGACAAGCCAACCTTGATGATGGCGATGTCGGCGTTGTCCGACCCTAAAGCCAATGCGTCCGATGTGGCCAAAAGACTTGGGATCACGACCACAACCCTTTATATGTATGTCAACGGCGATGGATCGTTAAAAGAGGCAGGTCAATCCATCATTGGATAAATTGATTTTTGACAAAAGCAGTCATTGAATTATAGAAAAATATTGTAGCTATCGATCCAAAATCGACTTCCACGATAGTTTTTTGACAGTTTGTTTTAGCTTAGATGGGGTCTGCTCACGAAACGGAAAAAATCGTACTCTAAGACTGATGTATCCCCAGAAAATATCGATATAAAACAAAATGTTCTGGGGATACATCAGACTCTAAGATGACTCATTAGTTGAAAGCAATATTGATTAACCCGCTTGCTGCCAGACCGCTCTCACTGAATGATGTTACGAAGTAAAAATAATTCCAGGGTTCGAGCCAAGTTCTCTCTCTTAAAAACAGAGACTATATGAAAATTTGACTAATAAAGATCATTGCTCATTAACTGATTTTTGTATAATATTAATTTATGAAACGAGTGAGTATTTGCTTTTTAGCATTTTTGACTTTTTGGATGTCCACCTGGATGGTGACCGATATCCATGATTGGTCGCTAGCTGATGCTAATCAGCCTCATCCTGTTTTCTCTGTGCAGCACTCTCACCCTGACTCTGATATTCAAACAGTTACAACAGACGACAATCCGCACTGTGGAGTTTGTAGTTACGACCATGGCGGACACATGGGGCAGACACTGGCTGCACACTCCTTAGTAGCAAAAAGCTTTCCAGCACAAGACACACATCAATTCTCCCTTCAATCCGAATTCTGGTATTCCAGAAAGATATCGCCTAAACTCCGTCCTCCCATTGTCTGAGCGCTTTGGCGTTTGATGGATAACCTTTTTCAGGAGACACGAGCTGTAGCGATTGCTCATATGCAGCGCTAACAAGCTATTCCTGTCATAACGTGTTAGCAAAGCGCTCATTCCGGTCGATGTGCGGAACCCAAGTGAAGCGCATCGTTCACGGTTGATGGTCTCCTTGCCAAATCCTGCCGAGCGGATAGCGCCTGAATAGTAACGCCGCCTTGTCATAGGTGTCTTTAGGTTATTGATACATAAAGTAAAAATAACCCTATGCACGACAATGACAAAATGGGGTGAATTTCTGCCAAGCAACAAAGTTATCCAAACTATCTAACGCCTCCTCTCTTCCATATCGCAGATTTTTATCTGGGATGATCGATGTATTAAAGATTCGGAGGTTCAATGGACCCACACACAAGTAATCGTTGTTTTAAGCAATGCGTGCAAATATTGGCCGGTTTGGCATGCTGTTTAATGCTTTTTCAAACGCGTGCCGCCGCCATCCAGGACACTGGATTAGCTGCGGAAGTCAAACGACGGCCTAACCATCCGCTTGAATTGCGGAATCGCGGAAATTCAGCCGATGAACCGAGTCGACTCCCGGCTGATGCAAGCACACTCCAAGAACCTGTCGGCGTTATGGTTCTGTCGCAAGCACTGGCGCTGGCGCTCACTCGCAACCCACAATTGGCGGCCTTTTCTAATGAAATTCGCGCACGAGAAGCGGCAACCTTGCAGGCCAGCCTGATTCCTAACCCGGTTTTGGGTGTTCAAGCATCCAATTTTGCCAACAATACCTTTTCAGGAGCCGATGCGGATGTGGTGACCTTGCAACTCAGTCAGCTTATTGAATTAGGGGGTAAAAGGGCTGCCCGGACTGAAGCGGCGGCCTTGAATAAGGAATTGGCGGACTGGGATTATGAAACCCAGCGGATTGCCGTTCTGACTCAGGTAACCAAAGATTTTATCGAGGTTTTGGCGGCGCAGCGCCGTTTACAACTAGCACAACAACTGATCGATCTGGCCGACCAAGTGGTTAAATCAGCCACAGCCAGGGTGCAAGCAGGTAGCGTGACGCCATTGGAAGAAACCAAGGCAAAAGTCATGCGTGCTTCAACCAAAATTGAATGGAACCGCGCACAAAGAGAGCTGCAAGCGAAACGTAAACGCCTGGCCGCCAGTTGGGGCAGTACCGAAGCGCGTTTTGATTCCGTCCAGGGGGAATTGACTTCCGTTCGACAACCCCCGTCCCTGCAACAATTGTTGCAACGTATAAAACTGAATCCGAATTTAGCGCGTTGGGCCACTGAAATCAGTCAACGGCAAGCTTTGGTTCGTGTAGAGGAATCTAAAGTGATTCCAAATATTACCGTGAGTTTAGGCACCAATAAGTATCTCGACGGCGACAACTACAACCTGAATGCCGGAATTTCCATGCCTTTACCCCTGTTTAATCGCAATCAGGGCAATGTTATGGCGGCCGAACGACAGCTGAATAAAGCAAAAGATGAACGCCGGCATGTTGAAGTTCAAATGACTACCGAGCTGAATACCGTTTATCAACAACTTCATGCCGCTTATGCCGAAATTGTCGCATTACAAGAAACCGTCATACCCGGCGCGGAAACGGCTTTTAAGGTCGCCGATCGTGGCTATCGGCTGGGCGAATTCGGTATTCTCGACGTATTGGATGCGCAACGAACATTATTTGGCGTAAAAATACAATATTTACAGTCACTTGCGGATTATCATCTGAATGTTGCCGACATTGAACGATTACTCGGTGGTTCACTGAATCCATCGACCGAAACGAGTAGCGAGTCATTACCATGAAACAAACGATTAAGCGAAACCTGCGGACACAGGTCAAATTGAAAACCCCTCTCTTACCAGCGGTGTTATGGCTATGTTTTTCATTTCAACCGGCTTCTTTTGCTGGCGATCATGAGCATGAAGGCCATGAGGAAACCGCATTAGAATTTTCGGCGGAAGAACTGCAAGAATTTGACATCAAGCTGGCTCAGGCGAAATCCGGAAAAATCAGCAAATCACTGGAATTGACCGGCGAAGTGATTGTCGCGCCGGAGCGTTTGTATCATGTCGTTCCCTGGGTATCCGGCGTGGTGCGCCAGGTTTATAAACATCTCGGTGAACAGGTAAAAAACGGCGATCTTTTGGCCATTTTGTCAAGCCGTGAACTTGCCGCCGCTAAAGCGCAGTACGTTACCGCTGACAGTTTATTACGATTGGCGGACACCAATCTACAACGGGAAACAAAGCTGTATAAAGAAAATATCACCGCGAAACGAAATTATCTTAAAGCCAAACAAGAACAGGCGGAAATGTCGATCAAGCGGAAGGCGGCAAAACAACAACTGCTGGCGTTAGGCTTGTCTGAAACGTCAATCAGCGCTGTTTTACAGGATGTGAATAAAGATCTAACCCGCTATGAATTACGCGCGCCCGCGGACGGCGTCATCATCGACAAACATGCTGTTTACGGTGAATTGATTACAACCGATACCCGTAGTTTTACCATTGCCGATTTATCTGAAATTTGGGTCAATCTGACCGTCTATCAAAAGGATTTGGCTTTGATTCATTTGGGCCAACCGGTACGGGTCGGCAGTCGTTTTGGAGGGGCTGAAACAGAAGCGGCCGCAGTCGGCACCCTAAGCTGGATGAGTCCGACCCTTGATGAAAAAACCCGGAGCGCAACAGCCCGCGTGGTGTTGGAAAATGCGGACGGACGCTGGCGTCCGGGCATGTTTGTCAGCGGCAATGTCGTTATAGCAGAGCACGATGCCGCGCTGGTTATCCCTTTATCGGCCTTACAAACCCTGGAAGGAAAAACAGTGGTTTTTGTCCGGCATGAAGACGGGGATTTTGAACCCCAGCCGGTTCAGACCGGGCGTAGAGATTTTAAAAATGTGGAAATTCTCCAAGGTTTAAAGCCTGGCCAAACTTACGTCAGCCAGAATGCCTTTTCCTTGAAAGCACAGTTGCAAAAAGGAGAGTTTGGCGAAGGACATCATCATTGATTTCGAGTGTACAAACAAATGTAGGATGCGCTGAGGCACGAAGCGCATCAGATAGAAGCACATCACAGGTGCGCTTCCTATCGTCAGCTCATCCTATTATGGAGAATTTATGATCAATCAAATAATTAATTTATCTTTACGCAGCCGCCTGTTGATGCTTGTGCTTGGCATTCTGGTCATCGCAGCGGGCTATCGCAGTTACCAAAAGTTGCCGGTCGATGCTTTTCCGGATGTCTCACCCAATCTGGTGCAAGTATTCACCATAACTGAAGGACTGGCGCCTGAAGAAATTGAAATGTACGTGACCTATCCGGTTGAAGCGGCGATGACCGGATTACCCGGTATAGAAAAGATTCGTTCAGTGTCCAATTTTGGCTTGTCGGTGGTCAATATTTATTTTCTGGACGATATAGACATTTATTTTGCCCGGCAAGTGGTCGGCGAACGCTTGCAGGAAGCGCGTGACCAGATTCCGGCCAGTTTTGGCGAACCGGCGATGGGACCGATCTCAACCGGTATGGGATTGGTGCTTTTTTATTATCTCAAGGATGAGTCGCACAAGTATTCACTGGAGGAATTGCGCACCATGCAGGACTGGATCGTTAAATTCAATCTGCAAACGGTACGGGGCGTGACCGAGGTTCTGGGCATCGGCGGTTTTGAAAAACAATTCCATGTCGTGGTTCAGCAGAATGCTTTGCTGCGCTACAACATTTCAATGGATGAATTGATTGGACGTGTTCGCGCCAATAATCTTAATGTCGGCGCGCAATACCTGGAAAAAAACAATGAACAGTTCATTATTCGTTCCGTGGGCTTGGCTAAAGGCATTACGGATATTGAAAATATTGTGGTTAAAACCGTGGATGGCCGTCCCGTCTATTTATCGGAACTGGCTGAAATAAAAATTGGCGGCGCGATCCGGCGCGGACTACAGACCCGAAATGGCGAGGGTGAAGTGGTTGCCGGCATGGTCATTAAATTGTTTGGCACCAATGCCTCTACGGTGATTGAACGGGTTGAACAAAAAATTCAGGACATCAATAAAACCTTGCCGGAAGGCGTCAGTATTGTGCCTTATTATCAGCAGAAAGATATTGTTGAAGCGGCCGTCAACACGGTCAGCAGTGCGTTGGTGCAAGGCATTATTCTGGTGACTCTGGTATTACTGGTGTTTATGGGCGGTTTTCGCCCCAGCCTGGTGGTGGCGCTTTCGATACCTTTTTCGGTGATGTTTGCTTTTATCGCCATGGGCTTACTGGGTATGTCGGCTAATTTAATGTCGTTAGGCGGGTTGGCGATTGCCATCGGTATGATGGTCGATGGCACCATCGTGATGGTCGAAAATGTAGACCGTATGTTAAGAGAATCCAATCACGATGAGTCACGTTTACATGTTGTCGGTAGAGCCTGCCGCGAAGTGGGAAAGCCGATTTTGTTTGCCATTGCCATTATTATTATCGTGTTTTTACCGCTATTTACCTTAGAAGGGGTGGAAGGCAAAACCTTTAGGCCGTTAGCCTATACCGTGGCATTGGCGATGTTGGGTTCATTGGTGTATGCGCTTTTTATTGCACCGGTTTTATCCGATGTACTCATGAGACGCGCATCCGTACAGGCTGATGGCAAAATCAGCCTGGATGAGCGCATCCTCAATGCCTTGCTGAAACCTTATCGACCTTTGGTTGAATACTTCGTCAACCATCGTAAGGTTGCGATTTTCCTGTCTGGCGGACTTTTGTTGCTGGGGATGGCGGTATTTCCTTTTCTGGGTTCTGAATTCACGCCAAAGTTGCAGGAAGGCACCATCGTTGTGCGCTTGACCATGGCGCCGTCAATCTCCATTAATGAAAGTAAACGAAATGCATTGATTGTGGAAAGACGCTTATTGAAAATTCCTGAGGTGATTGAAGTCACCAGCCGAATTGGGCGGGGCGAAGTCGGCGCCCATGCCGACCCGATCAATTCAGCGGAAATGTATATCATCCTTAAAGATAAGAATGAATGGAGAGAGCCAGGGGATCAGGCGCTTATCGAAAAGGAAATCCGTCAAACGGTTGCCGACTTGCCCGGCATTACCGCAAACCTGACCCAACCCATTGAAATGACCGTTGATGAACTATTAGAAGGTGTTAGGGCGGAGCTGGCCGTTAAACTCTTTGGCGATGACTTACAGCAACTAAAAAGCAAAGCGGATGAAATCGCTGCCGTTATCAAAAAAGTTGAGGGCGCCGCCGATGTGCAGGTGGATCAGGTCTCCGGCACGCCTCAATTAGTGATTACGCCGGATCGCCAAGCCATTGCCCGCTATGGTCTTAATTTAATTGATGTTCAAGACGTCATTAAAAGTGCAATTGGTGGCACGACGGCAGGACAAGTATTTGAGGGTATTCGACGCTTTGATATTCTGGTGCGTTACCAAAAGCAGGATAGGGATAATATCGAAGCGATTCGTAATTTACTGATCAGTGGGCCGGATGGAATCAAAGTCCCATTAGCTCAAATTGCAAGTATTGAAGAAATTGTAGGGCCGAGACAAATCACCCGGGAAAACAACCAGCGTTTTATCAGCATTCAAGCGAATGTCATTGATCGGGATATTGTGTCTTTTGTTGAAGAGGCACAGCAAGTGATTGATAGTCAAATAAAACTGCCTCCCGGTTATTTTACTGCCTGGGGAGGACAGTTCCGGTTGCAGCAGGAAGCGAATAAACGTCTGGCCATTGTGATTCCGGTGACTTTAGTGATTATTTCACTGCTGCTATACAGTAGTTTTGGCTCGGTTAAAAACGCCGCCCTGATCTTATTGAATATTCCATTGGCATTAGTCGGCGGTGTGATTGCCTTGTGGATCAGCGGACAAAATCTTTCCGTTCCTGCATCGGTGGGATTTATCGCGCTGTTCGGCATTGCCCTGGAAAACGGCATGGTGCTGGTGACTTATCTGAACCAATTGATCCGGGATGGCGTGGCGATTGATGAAGCGTCTGTTCAGGGGGCGTGTTTGAGAGTCAGACCGGTGTTAATGACGGCTGTCACCACCGCATTGGGACTGATTCCGTTATTGCTGGCATCCGGCACAGGCTCCGAGGTGCAAAAACCTTTAGCCACTGTTGTGGTTGGCGGGCTTGTGACTTCAACATTACTGACCTTGTTAGTTATACCGGCATTGTATAAATGGTTTGTAACAGAAGGCAGGCAAGCAAAATAGTCAATATTGCCCGAATCTGGATACTGTTTGATTCGGGCAATCATCCATTTTTAAATCAGTAAACTATGAGTAAGTATTATGAAACAAGTGATTGCCTATATAAAACCCCATAAACTTGAGAATGTCATGCTGGCATTACATAAAATCGAAGGACTAACAGGAATCAGCGTGCTAAAAATGCAAGGCTGTGGACGTAGTCGTAAAGAAACTTCAGATGCCATCTTTGATGAAGAAACATATGGCTTGGTTCCCCGCTTAAAACTGGAAATAGCCTGTTGCGGCGATCGAGTCGAACAGGTCATTGCCGCGATACAGGAAAGTGCGCATACGGGGCTCGGGGGCGATGGAAAAATTTATCTACTTCCCGTACTGGATGCGGTTCGGATTAGTACGGGTGATACCGGTGAAATGGCGATTTAATCTTTTTGAGGTCTTAGCATTATGAGCACGTCGAATCAATTGGAACCCCCCTGTTGTTGTCATAACGAGCCAACCGAGAATCAACCGCCCGCATCTATGCCTACTCATGGCATGATCTTCAAAATTGAAGGGCTCGACTGTGTTGAGGAAGTGACGATTTTAAAATCAGAAATCGGCCCTTTAGTGGGTGGCGCAGACAACTTGGCTTTTGATGTGATTAATGGCCGGATGACGATTCTTAGCGATACTAAACGGGTGCCAGAAAAGGCTATCGTCAAGGCGGTTGCTGCAACCGGAATGAAAGCCACACGCTGGAAACCGGGACAAACGGCAACCGATGTCAAGCAACGGCAACGATCACAGACCTTTTACGCAACCGTCAGTGGTTTGTGCATTGTTATAGGGATATTGATGCATATTGTCATTGCCGGTGGTTTTAGCGATATTCAACAATTATGGCTAGTCCCTGAGACTTGGACTTATTCCTGGCAGGACTTGGCCTTATATCTTAAAAGCCTGTTATATGCCCATAGTTCACAAACCATGCCGTTCCCCGAAAAGGCAGCTTATGGTCTGGCTATTATTTTTGGCGTTCGTCATGTGATTGTAAAAGCCTTTTATGCGTTAAAACGGCTCCGTGCCGATATGAACTTATTGATGCTGGTCGCCATTATTGGCGCCATGTTCATTAATGAATGGTTTGAAGCGGCAGCGGTCAGTTTTTTATTTTCTTTATCTTTAGCCATTGAAAGCTGGAGTATCGGCCGCGCCCGACAAGCCGTAGAAGCCTTGCTGGATTTAGCGCCTTCCGATGTCACCATCAAGGATATGAATGGGCAGGAGCGTCAGATACCGGCGGCAAGCGTTACGGTCGGTACAACATTTATTGTTAAATCCGGCGATAAAATTCCACTGGACGGTGAAGTGGTAGCCGGTATGGGTTCCGTCAATCAGGCGCCGATTACGGGTGAGAGCGTACCTGTCAGCAAACAAAGCGGTGATGAAGTGTTCGCAGGCAGTATCAACGGCGAAGCCGTGTTAGAAGTCAAAGCGGGCAAACTCGCTTCCGATACCACGCTGGCGCATATTATTCGGATGGTTGAAGAAGCCCATAGTAAACGCGCTGAAGCGGAACAATGGGTAGAGAAATTTGCCCGTATTTACACCCCTATTGTTATGCTATTGGCCTTAGCTGTTTTTGCGATTCCGGTTTTATTTTTTTCGGGAATTTGGCAGCTGTGGCTGTACAAAGCGCTGGTGTTATTGGTGATTGCCTGCCCTTGCGCGCTGGTCATTTCCACTCCGGTCAGTATCGTTGCCGCATTAGCTTGTGCCGCCAGACAGGGTATCCTGGTAAAAGGCGGGATTTACATCGAAGCCCCGGCACACCTTAACGCCATTGCTTTTGATAAAACCGGCACTTTGACGCTTGGAGATCCTGTCGTGACAGGGCTTTATCCTTTCAATCATCATACCCAGGAAGAACTGCTCAGCCGAGCCGCTGCCTTAGAGTCGCGCAGCAACCATCCACTCGCCAAAGCCATTTTAAACTATAGCGAAAGCCAGGGCATTCAAATCGCCAATGCGGATAATGTAAGCGTTTTGCCGGGTAAAGGGGTAACGGGTTTATTTAACGACACGGATTTCTGGCTGGGTTCCAGGCGTTATCTGTTGGAACGCGGGCAGGAAACTGAGGAAATCAGTGAACAGGCAAAGACATTGGAAAAGACCGGACAAACCGTGATCGCCATCGGCAATGATCAACATGTCTGTGGTCTCATTGCCGTCTCTGATCAACCGCGGCCTCACATCCAATCGATTTTACAATCCCTGAAACATTGCGGCATAAAACATCTAGCGATGCTGACCGGCGATAATCAGGTCACGGCTGAAAATATCGCCCGGCAAATCGGACTGAATGAAGTTCACGCGGAATTACTGCCTGCGGACAAAGTGAAAAAAGTCAGTCAATTGGTCGAGCAATACGGAAATGTCGCCATGATCGGCGATGGTATCAATGACGCCCCGGCATTGGCCAGAGCCAGCCTGGGCATTGCCATGGGCGTGATGGGCTCGGATGCGGCCATAGAAACAGCGGATATTGCCTTGATGGGTGATGATCTATCCAAATTACCCTGGCTAATCAAGCATTCAAAAAGAACGTTGCGAATTATCCGGCAAAATATTGTTTTTGCACTGTCGCTGAAAGCTGCTTTTGCAATATTAGCCTTCGCCGGAGTCGCTACATTATGGCAAGCCATTGCAGCGGATATGGGGGCCTCTTTATTGGTGGTGGCCAATGGACTCAGATTACTAAAACCAAAAGATGCTAAACCAATGTTTCTTAATTGAGAAACCGTTATTTTTCTCAGAGCAACAGTTCGGTCTATGCCAAATTTCAAATGGCTGACATAAAATAGTCGGTCAAGTGATCTTCAAAAAATCTGTTCACCGGATTCCGCACTATATTCTATTTTGTCAAATTTGGGTATGCCTTAAAATGACAGTTCAGGCGTATCGGCCCTCGATGCTCGATATCACTAACCAACTGGAGCGCATCCTTGGATCGTCTAACCCTCGAACGTCGACAGGTTTGGATTTATCTGTCAACTATCATCGGCGGCTTGCTGGTGGGCAGCACCTGGCCCGACGTTACCCACCTCTTTGAAAAACTGCTATGGCCGGCGTTGGTGCTTCTACTATATACAACCTTTGTACAAGTGCCGTTGCTCCATCTGCGTGAAGCTTTTCGCGACCGGCGATTTGTTGCCGCGATACTGGCCGGCAATTTCATTGCCTTGCCTCTGCTGAGTTGGACACTTCTGCAATGGCTACCTGTCGACCCGGTTGTGCGTCTTGGCGTACTGTTGGTATTGTTGGTGCCCTGCACCGACTGGTTCATTACCTTCAGTCAACTGGGCGCAGGGAACGTGCCTCGAGCCATCGCAGTGACGCCACTTAACCTGCTGTTGGAACTCCTGCTTCTGCCAGTCTACCTATGGCTCATGCTCGACACCAAACTGGCCGCACCCCTTAGCTTCACCGAAATATGGCCCGCGCTGCTCGTTGTCATCGTGCCGATGATCGCAGCAGCCGTATCGGAGCGCTGGTTTGAGGCTCAACCGACACGGGAAAAGCTGCGTGAGCGGTTGGCCTGGTGGCCGGTGCCACTATTGGCTCTAGTCGTCTTCCTGATCGCCGGAGTGCAAATCAGTGCGGTGCGGAATGCACTGAGTCTTTTCCCAGTCGTCGTACCGTTGTTCGTGGCATTTCTGGTGTTGGCCGCTCTGATCGCCAAAGGGCTGGCGAGATTGATGGCGCTGCCGACCGATCAAGGGCGAACACTGGCATTCAGCCTGGGCACCCGCAATTCGTTTGTCGTCCTTCCTTTTGCGTTTTCTTTGCCGGATGGCTGGGAAGTGGCGGCAGTGGTAATTGTCTTACAGTCTCTGGTCGAACTCTTCGGAATGGTGTTCTATCTGTGGTGGATACCACGCAAGCTCTTTCGATAGACTCCTCGGAACAACGGACAGTCGTCCGTCTGGATCGGACATGCTACGCTTAGCGTACGATTTTTTCCGTTTCGTGAGCTGACCCCTAGATCAGCAAACATAATTAAGATATCGGTAAATGAAAAGTGACAATTTTTAACGCTTTTTGTCTTAATAAACTTTGAACGCCTAGATCATTCAACTACAATTGCGGCATGGTTATTTTCCGCAACTTAATATTACAGCGCTTACTTTGTTGCATCTTTCTCGGTGCAACCTTGCTGTCCCATACCCAGTTGTTGTTTGCCTGCGAATTCATGCATGGCAAACCGAAAATGGTGTGTTGTTGCGATGAGGCTATGCCCGAAGCGTGTCCAATGACCGAGGGTTGCGCGATGCAGGCAAATTCAACTCAAAGCCAGTGTTGTGAAATCAGTCAGGATTCATTGACCGATATGGCCATAACACACGCTTCCAGCACGGTTGAAATGCTAACCTTATTGCTGGATAGCCCGCAACCCCCACCGCTTGTTGGCTTTTGGGAAACGAATACTCTCCTGCCAGCCCACCCCATCCTTGCACTCTTTCCGCACGAACCGTTGCCGATAAGCGGCAACAGGCCAGTCTATCTGCGTACTCTTCGCATACGGTTATAAGCCGGTCTCTACTGATAAAAATCCAAGCACCTAGCTTTGGTGTATGAACGTAACAAGCCTCCTGTCACCCGGGTATGCGCTTGTTTACACCTGTGATGATTTTCATTTAGAGAATATTCATGAAATTATGCTTTTATGACTGCCGATGGCAATTATTGGCTGTGATCTTCACTTGGGCGACAATCGGCTTAGCCGACGTGCCCCATGCCGTCCTTCCTTCTAATGAGCCAACCATTTTCAGTAATGATGCTTCGTCTGACAACGAAGCTCAAGAAACCCTATCATCCATCAAATTGGTCGCCGATATTCTGGCCGCAAATCCGCAATTGGAAATTGTCCAGGCAATATGGCAAGCCGCAAATAGTGTGACAGAGCAAGCATCCGCCTTGGATGATCCAATGGTTTCGCACAGTTTTGCACCGCTGACGATAGGCAATCAGCAAAGCGGTTTTTCACAGAATACCGTCATCTCACAAAAGCTCCCATGGCCTGGAAAAAGGCGACTACAGGCTGAGGCGGCGGCTTTCGACGCCGAGGCGGCCAAAGAAAACGTCGGCACGTTGCGCTTGCTGCTCATGGCGACAGCGAAGACATTGTTTGCGGATTGGTATTACATTCATCAAGCGCTCAATGTAAATGAAATCAACCGGCGCTTATTAAACGAATTTCACGGCATCGCTCTCAATCATTACGCAACAGGCCTCGCCAGCAAGCAGGATGCATTGCAGGCCGAGGTCGAAATTGCCCTGCTTGACCACCAAAAAATCGCATTGGAGCGGGAAAGGCGAACGCTGTTGGCTCGCTTGAATACGTTACTGAACCGCCTGCCGGAAACCCCTTTGCAGCCTCCAGCCAAACTAAGCACTGCACTATCGCTGCCCAAACCGGCGGCATTACAAGAAATTGCCTTGCAATCGCGACCGGAATTGAAAGAACTGGCTGCTCGCATCCAAGCGTCCAAAACACGTGGCGATTTAGCCGAAAAGGACTTTTATCCCGATTTTAAGGTTTCGGCGGGTTACAACAACTTTTGGCGGCAAGATGAGCAACGCTTCATCGTCGGTGTCGAAGTCAATCTGCCATTGGACCAAGACAAACGCCAGGCAGCTGAAGATGAAGCGCGGGCCCGTCTAAAACAACAGGAATGGAGTCGTGTCGACCGTATAGCAAAGATCAGAGAACAAGTGCAGATTGCTTACGAGCTGACCGTTGAAAGCCTGCATGTCTATCAGTTATATCAAGACAAATTATTACCGTTGGCGGACGAAACCCTAAAAACGGCAATGATCAATTACCGAAGCGGTGACGGCGATTTTCTGACCTTGCTCAGCAGCGAGAAAAATCTGATTCAAATCCAATTAAAGAGCGAACGGGCATTGGCGGATATGCACCGCCATCTGGCTGAACTGGAGCAGGCGGTCGGCAGCGTATCGCCTTTTTCAGCCATACAACTAACGCAGGGGGCAGCGCTATGAACACCAGGCAAAAAGTTGTTTTTATAGGCGTTGCCGTTTTGCTGGCGGTATTCAGTGCGATGACGTTGACTGGCCATCATTCAACCGGCGATACCGTACCAAAATCCAACAATGCGCCCAGCCATTGGGCTGGACCTTTCGGCATAGATGTCACGCTGATCCCTGAAAAACCTAAAGTAGGCAAAAACACAATTAGCTTGTTTATCCGAGACAAAGACTTGCAGCCCGTTTCCGATGCCCGCATCAAGGCCGTGTCGGAGATGCCGGCAATGGGCTCCATGCCGGCCATGCCGGTGCCGATCGAAATGAAAATGGACAGTCCCGGCCATTATCGCGGTCATTATGAACTGCCGATGGCAGGCTACTGGCCGTTGACGCTGTCCATTCAATCCGATGTCAAAGGCAGTGCGCGGATGACCTTCGATATGAGTACCGACCGTGCAGGTGTCGAGTTGACGTCCGCCACGGCCAGTGACCATCAGCCGAGACAAGTCGTCGCCGGTCAAACCGTTCCGCAACCGGCAACGTTCACGATCGATGCGCACCGCCGGCAACTGATCGGCGTGACCACCGGCCGAGTCGCATACCGTCAGCTTGTTAAAACTATCCGCTCGCCGGCGCAAATCGTCTATGACGAAACCCGCCTAACCGACATCAGTCTCAAGTTCGACGGCTGGATCGGTGAGCTTAATGCGGATTATGTCGGCAAGGTGGTGAAAAAAGGCCAAGCCTTGTTGACCGTCTACAATCCGCAATTGGTCGCTACCCAGGAAGAATACCTCGATAGTTTGCGACGAAGCGACGAGCGTTTAGGCAATCTGGCCGACGCGGCGCTGCGCCGCATGACGCTGTGGGGCATCGCGCCGGCTCAGATTCAAGACATGGCCCGTCGCGGTAAGGCCTTGGAATATTTGACGATAGCGTCCCCCGTCAGCGGCACCCTGGTCGAAAAACATATCGTGGCCGGTTCCGCCGTCAAGGCCGGCATGCCGCTGTTACGCATAGCCGATTTATCCAAGGTTTGGGTGGACGCTCAGGTTTACGAATCCGACTTGCCGTGGCTCAAGCCCGGCATGCGCGCCGAAGTCGTGCTGGAGGATCAACCGGATAGGCGTTTTTGCGGCACTATCGATTTCATCGAACCGAGCCTGGATCATGTAAGCCGTAGCGCGCGGGTGCGCATGACGTTGCCGAATTCGGACGGTGAGCTGCGTCCCGACCGCTATGCCCGCATGAATCTTCAAATCGACTTAGGCAAGCGTTTGCTGGTTCCGGAACAGGCGGTGATCTATGCCGGCGAAAATAGGGTGGTGTTTGTGGATTTGGGCGAAGGCCGCTTGCTGCCTAAAAAAATCAAAACCGGGCTGCGCAATGCCGATTACATCGAGGTACTGGAGGGGCTGGACGAGGGCGATGAGATCGTCACCTCCGGTAATTTTCTGATCGCAGCGGAAAGCAAGCTCAAATCGGGGTTGGAACAATGGTAGACGGAACGCATAACCATCAACCGGGCCTGATACAGCGGCTGATCGCCTATTGCGCCAACAATGCCCTGGTGACCCTGCTGATCGTGTCGATCTGCGCTTTCTGGGGTTATAGGTCACTGCTCGCCACACCGCTGGACGCCATACCCGACTTGTCCGATGCCCAGGTCATTATCTACACCGACTGGCCCGGACGTAGCCCCGATTTGGTCGAAGATCAGATAACCTATCCTCTGACCACGACGTTGCTGGCCGCGCCTAACGTGCGCCTGGTGCGTGGGCAAAGCTTCATGGGGCAAAGTTTTGTCTATGTGATCTTCGAAGAAGGCACCGATATTTACTGGGCGCGTTCCCGGGTCGGCGAATACCTGGATGCCGTAGCGACACAATTACCCGGCGGCGTGCAGCCGACTATGGGCCCGGACGCCACCGGCGTGGGCTGGGTGTACCAATATGCGCTGGTCGATTACTCCGGACGCAATGACCTAGCCGAACTGCGTAGTCTGCAAGACTTCAAACTGCGTTATTGGCTGGAGTCGATCGAAGGCGTGGCGGAAGTGGCGGCTATCGGCGGCTTCGAGAAGGAATACCAAGTCACGGTCGATCCCGACAAATTAGCCGGCTATGGCATTAGCCTGAACCAGGTGGCCAGTGCCATCCGCCGCTCCAACAACGATGTCGGCGGCAGGGTGCTTGAAATCGCAGGCCACGAACATTTTATCCGTGGCCGGGGTTATATCCATGGCATCGCCGATATCGAACGCATCGCCTTGGTGGCCAATCCGGCCGGTGCGCCGGTCACCATCGGCCAGGTCGCGAAGGTGAGCTTGGGACCGGCCATGCGGCGCGGCTTAGCCGAACTGGACGGCCACGGCGAAACGGTCGGCGGCATCGTCATCATGCGCTACGGAGAAGATGCGCTGGACGTCATCAATCGGGTCAAACAACGCCTTGCCAACATCAAACGCTCCCTGCCACCGGGCGTCGAAATCGTCACGGTCTACGATCGCTCGGACTTGATCGAACGTGCGATCGCCACCTTGAAGCATACCTTGTTCGAAGAAATGCTGGTGGTTTCGCTGGTTATCGTAGGCTTTTTATGGCATTTCCGTTCGTCGCTGATCGCGATTCTGACCTTGCCCGTCGCCATTTTGCTGGCTTTCATACCGATGTCGGCACAGCATCTGACCGCGGACATCATGTCCTTGGGCGGCATCGCTGTGGCCATCGGCGCAATGGTCGATGCGGCAATCACGATCATCGAAAATATTCATAAACGTCTGGAAAACCGGGAAAACATAGGCGACTCGGAACGGCGCAGCATCATCATCCAGGCCATGCAGGAGGTCGGCCCCAGCATCTTCTTCGCGTTGTTGATCATCACGGTCTCGTTTTTGCCGGTGTTTGCGCTGCACGGGACGGAAGGCCGCTTGTTCAAGCCATTGGCCTACACCAAAACCTATGCGATGGGTTTTGCCGCTTTGCTGGCTGTCACACTGATTCCGGCATTGGCGGTGTATTTGATTCGCGGCAAACTGCACGGAGAGCAAAACCGCTTGTCGCAAAAAATCGTGTCCGTGTACATACCGGTGGTCCGTTGGGTGCTTCGCTTTCGCGGCTGGGTGGTCGGCATTGCACTACTGTCGCTGCTTGGTTCGTTACCGGTGTTTTTTAAGCTCGGCAACGAGTTCATGCCGCCGCTGAACGAAGGCAGCCTACTCTACATGCCCACCACGTTGCCGGGCATGTCGATCACCGAAGCAGGCAAGGTGCTGCAAGCGATGGACCGGCAATTGAAGGCATTTCCGGAAGTGGAACGAGTGTTCGGCAAGATCGGTCGCTCCACCAGCCCGACCGATCCGGCCCCGTTATCGATGGTGGAAGCCGTCGTCACGTTAAAGCCTAAAGCCGAGTGGCGTGCCGGCCTGACTTGGGACGATCTGATCGCCGAAATGGACAAGACCCTGCGCTTTCCGGGCATGCCCAATATCTGGTGGATGCCGATCCAGACCCGCACCGAAATGCTGGCCACCGGCATGCGCTCCAATCTGGGCATCAAGGTGTTCGGCGACGATCTGAAAACGATAGAAAGCACCGCGCTGCGCATCGAACAGGCCTTGCAGCAGGACGAACGCACACGGCCCTTCACGCGTAGCGCCTTCAGCGAACGCCTGACCGGTGGCAATTTCATCGATTTCGTCATCGATCGGGATAAAATCGCCCGTTACGGCTTGACCGTGGATGAGGTGGAACAGGTGCTGACGGCCGCAGTGGGCGGACAAACGGTGTCTCGCACTATAGAAGGGCGCGAACGCTATGCGATTAATCTACGCTATGCCCGCGAGTTTCGCGACAACCCGGAAGCCTTGAGCCGAGTGTTGGTGCCGACGCCCGGCGGCGCGCAAATCCCGATCAGCCAGTTGGCCAGCCTCGAATTTATCAGCGGACCGCCGATGCTGCGTAACGAAGACGGTTTTATGGTTTCTTTTGTATTGGTCGATGTTAAAGACACCGGCATTGCCGATTACGTGGACTTGGCGAAACAAGTCGTTCAGGGCGAAGTTGCGTTGCCGCCAGGCGTCCGCTTGGAATGGGCCGGGCAATACAAGTATTTCGAGCAGGCCAAGGCCGAATTAAGCATGCTAGTGCCGTTGACGCTGGCGATCGTGTTTCTGATGCTGTTCTTAAACCACGGCTCCATCGGCGAGTCCTTGATTATCATGCTGACGATTCCGTTTTCGCTGATTGGCGCCGTCTGGCTGCTGTATCTACTCGATTACAATTTAAGCGTCGCGGTGTGGGTAGGCATGATCGCACTGGCTGGGCTCGCCGCCGAAATGGGCGTGCTGATGACGCTGTATCTGGACATGAGCTATCGAAAGCGCTTAACAGAAAACCGCTTGCAAACACAGCAGGATCTTACCGAAGCGATCGTTGAAGGCGCTGCCCGCCGCATTCGCCCGAAACTGATGACGGGTATCACGACGCTGATCGGCCTGACGCCCATCTTATGGCAGACTGGAACAGGAGCCGACGTGATGAAACGCATCGCGGCACCGATGGTGGGCGGAATCGTGTCGACGCTGATCGTCGCGTTGATCGTTTTTCCGGCACTTTATTCTTATTGGAAGAGTTGGAAATTCCGATAAGATGAAGCCCTTTCGAATCGACTATCGCCGATTTATCCAACAACCGCGACTGAATCTTTGTTATTCTCAACGGCTGCACAACGATTGATTATCACAATCAGAGATTTCATAAAAAGCGAATGAAACTGACCATCGGTAAACTGGCCAAGCAAAGCGGCGTCACGATAGAAACCATTCGTCACTATCAACGTATCGGGTTGTTAGACGAACCAGAGAAGCCGATCAATGGCTATCGCCATTATCAGGCCGGGGCTGTTTCCAAGATTCGGTTTATCAAACGAGCCCAGCAGGCCGGTTTTACGTTAAAAGAAATTGCTGCTCTGCTGTCGCTCGATGGCAAACAGTGTGCCGGTGTACGACAGCTCGCCGAGCAAAAATGTCGGCAAATCGACCAACAAATCAACGCGTTGATGACGCTCAAGCAGACACTGGAAAAGCTGGTCGATAGCTGTCGTCAGACAAGTGCAAAGGAGCAATGCGCCATTCTTGACGCGTTTAACGATGACGATACGGTAAGTCCCGATTAGAAAAGATCGCTTCCCGCTTGACCCTGTTCTTGAGAACAGGGTTTAGACTGCCGGCCAACGTTCAGTTAGGACGAGTCTCCATGCAAACAAATCCTGAAAAGTCCAATAAACATTCCGTTTGGCTGGGCATAGGTGCCGGATTGGCCGCGATCGGTGCTTCGGCCTGCTGTGTCGGCCCACTTTTGCTGGTCTCTTTGGGTATTGGCGGCGCCTGGATGAGCACGCTGACGTCATTGGAATCGACTCGCCCTTTCTTTGTCACCCTGGCATTGGCTTTTATCATCCTAGGTTTTCGGCGGCTCTATTGGCTCCCTTCTCGCTGTAATGAGGGCCATGTCTGCGGTCATTCCGATGTTCGGCGTCGACAACGTATCATTTTTTGGATCGGCTCCACCCTGATTCTATTGCTGCTGGCGTTTCCTTGGTTTGCACCATTATTATTGTTCTGAGATAAATCACTATGACGATGAAAACCTGTTGGTTGATGTTGAGTATGTCATTAATCGTTCTGTTCGTGCCTATCCTTCATGCCGGCGTAGCCGTTGAACATCAAAACGCTACGCAAGTGGTGACGCTGGACATCCATAACATGACTTGCCCGCTGTGCAGGTTCACCATCAAAAAGGCCTTGCAGAACGTCGAAGGCGTACAACGCGTCACAATCGACTTCGATTCGAAAACGGCGGAAGTCGGTTTCGATCCTCAGCAAACCGATCTTCAGGCTTTAATCAAGGCAAGCAGCGATGCCGGTTATCCAGCGACCGCGCGCATTGTCCGTCAATAACTGTCGCAAGTAACTATCTATCCATGTCCGATTGTTGTTCGAAAACCTCTGTAAAAACAAAACAAGCTTGTCCCGAGTGTGGTTCAACATGCATAAAAGTCGGCATGGCGACGCTTTACCATCAGGTCCGATTCCCGGAAAATCAACTGATAGCACCCGATAACTATTATTTCTGTCCATCGATACAATGCCCGATCGCCTACTTTTCCATCGCGGGCGACATTATTCTCAAACAACAATTAAGAACCTTCCAGGCGATTCAAAATGGCAAGCTATGTTATTGTTTCGATATCGATGCGGAAGAGTACTTATCTGCGATTACGACTAGTCAGGGAGAGTCGATCAAAAACTTCGTCATTCAACGAACCCAATCCGGCGAATGTGCCTGTGAAATCAGAAATCCTTCGGGCCAATGCTGTTTAGCCAATTTCAAACGTTTGGAAAATACGTAAAATTACATAACGCCCCGTAAGTAATAAAGGTCGTTTTACCGAGAGTTCAAACCTATCTGTTAAATTATTAGCGAGAAATCCATGGCCGGTTGTTGCGATAATCATTGTTCTTTAGACCGCATGCGCGAACGTCAGCGCGGCACCTTGCAAATCGTCCTTGCCATCAATGCGGCGATGTTCTTCGTCATCGCCGGCGCCGCGGTGTACGGCAAGTCGACATCCCTGTTGGCGGACAGCCTCGACAATCTGGGCGATGCGTTGACCTACGCCCTAAGCCTTTATGCGGTGACGAAAGATGCTACCGTCAAGGCCAAGGTCGCCTTGTTCAAGGGTGCGCTCATTGGGCTGGCTTCGATCACCGTCATCGCCCAGATTGGTTACAAGTTCTATGTTCCGACGATGCCTATCTTCGAAGTGATGGGAGGCTTCAGTCTACTCGGTTTGATTGCCAACGGTCTGTGTCTTTTCCTGCTTTGGCGGCATCGTCACGAAGATGTCAATATGAGTTCGGTCTGGGAGTGCTCGCGCAACGACATTGCGGCCAATCTATCGGTTTTCGTCGCAGCGGGCGCCGTTTGGTTGACTGGTTCCGGTTGGCCCGACATTGTGGTGGCGATCGGTTTGGTGTTGCTGCTGATACGCTCTTCAGGTCGCGTCATTTCTTCGGCTATCAAAGAACTTCGCACATAGAAGATTAAAGGAGCCAAAGCCGTTCAGGGGGGAATCCGTACAGCATCCATACGCAAGATGCTTGACTGGAAAATAAGCCATCGGCAATAGACTTAACGGGCTAAAATTTGGCTACTGCTATTCGGCGACACCATGTAAATAGCGTTTAGGAGTAAAGCGGAGAAAAAATTTAAAGGCCGCTACATAGTCCATTGCCGTCACTCGGAATCAAAGTATCAAAGTCTTCTTTTGGCCGTTCCCTTCCTTTAGAATGTGTAAAACATCGGTCTGCATTCTATTAAAATGAAGCATACCTGATTAGGATGTTACTCATTTACGAAGGAATCCTTACGGTCCTCCAGATTGTTGTTGAAGTTTGGGGTGCAGGCTTATTGATTGATCAAACCCAGTTTTCTATCTCTATTTATGTGGGTAAAGTGATGGTTTGTTTTTGTTGAAGATTGTTGAAAGTCTCAAAATGAGAAAATCTATATTGTTTGCTGTGTGTTAAAGCCATAAGATTAATCAAGTTATATTTTCAAAGGAGCTAAAAATGGGTGACTGGTCAGATTATTTCGAAGATTTTCCCGAGGAAAACCCTGCAAATTATGTCGATGGACATTATCATCCTAATGGCGCAGCAATAAATAGAGCGAGGGCAGATGCGATAGAGAAGGTGGCTTGTGAGCAAATGGCTCTTGATTATGAAATCAAGAGAATCATTGAAAAACATAGTAAGCCCTCTCCAGACAGTACACCTAACCTTGGCAGAAAAATCTTGAAATTGCCGAAACGATAAACACCCAATAAGTAGTAGTTTTTATCCGAAGCCAGCGAGGCGGGCGGGGAGGTGTTTAGCTTTGCCAGTAGGGATGCTAAAGGGGTTAATTAACCAAAAGAACGTTTTGTCCCGACACACCTATGGTACCCTTGGTATTACTGGCTTGCAGCTGAAATATCGGTTTCAAAATTGCCAATCAGTTTTCTGGTATCTTATTGAATATTGATAAAATTTCTCCTGCCGTAAAATTCATGGTGTTTTCGCGGTTGCAAGTCTTCGATAGACGATAGCTCCCCCGATGTTCAACTGCCGGGCAATCTTGGTTTTTGCTAAACTACTTTGGCATGGTCGCAGAATTCGGAAAAAATCGTACGCTAAGCTTTTTTCCAACCCTCATTTTACCCTCACCAACTCCGCCCAATCGGTCGTATAACGCTGCGAAATCCGCTCCGCCTTCGGCTTCCAGCTTTTATCAAAACCAGTTGCCGCGATCGAAACGGCACTCGGAAAGCGCCGGTTGATCCGGTCAATGGCTTTCATCAAGTGACTGTTTTCAGTAGATAGGCCGTCAACCATCAAGTCGAATACATCCATTTGCCCTGGCGTGGCTTCCGGCTGGATATGACTTAGCTGGACGCCGCATTTCTGATAGTTATAGCCTGTCCTGTATATCTCTTTGAGCATGCGGTTAGCGGTAGCAATGATAGACCGCGTGTCTTGCGTAGCCGCATTCAGCTTACTACTGGCCGCCCGTTGATATTGCGGCTCATCCGGATTGAATGGGCTGGTCCGGATAAAGATTGTAATGCAACCGGTCACCGAGTCTTGATTCCGGAGTTTCTCGGCGGCCCGGCTGCAGAACTCGGCCATGGCTTGCGACAGCTCGGCGTATTCGGTTAAGCGGCGGCTAAAACTTCTGGAGCAGACAATTTGCTGTTTATCCGGGGCGATTTCTTCCAGTTGCAGGCAAGGCGTGCCATTTAATTCCATCACGGTTCTGGCCACCACAACATTGAACTGGGCTTGAATGCGCTTGCCGGATTGGGACGCCAAATCCCAAACGGTATGAATGCCAAGCTGGTTCAGCTTGGCCGCCGTGCGCGGGCCTATGCCCCACACCTCGCCGACCGGCACAATGCGCATCAGTTTTTCTCGGCGCACCGGGTCGGACAGGTCCAGAACACCGCCGGTTTGCGGCCATTTTTTGGCGGCGAAGTTCGCCAGTTTAGCGAGTGTTTTGGTCGGTCCTAGCCCCACGCAAACCGGAATGCCGGTGGCTCGAACAACCGTTTTTCTGATCAGCTGGCCATAAGCAATTGGGTCTTTGCCGCAAGCGTAAACGCCGGTTAAATCCAGAAAGCCTTCATCGATCGAGTACACCTCAAGATTTGGGGCGAATTCCTCCAAAGTGGCCATGACTCTCGCCGACATATCGGCATACAGCGTGTAGTTTGATGAAAAAAGTTTAATTTGGTGCCGGTTGACCAGTTGCTGAATCCGGAACAGCGGCACACCCATTTTAATGCCCAATTTCTTGACTTCGGCACTGCGGGCGACGACGCAGCCGTCATTGTTGCTGAGTACGGCAACCGGCTTGCCGATCAGGTCAGGCCTGAACACGCGTTCGCAACTCACATAGAAGTTGTTGCAATCGACCAGGGCGATCAGCCGTTGCGGGGACATTACAGCGGGTGAATGACGTTGGTCACCACGCCCCAAATCACCGTATCCATCTCTTCACGAAGCACGATATCTTTATAAGCCGGGTTTTCCGAGCCTAGCACCCACTGGCCGGCCCGGCGCTTCAAGCGCTTGACGACCAATTCCCCATTCAGCGCGCAAATCACGATCCTGCCCTGCACCGGTTCCAGCGACCGATCGACGACCAGAATATCGTTCGGATGGATGCCGGCGCCGAGCATCGATTCGCCTTGCGCGCGGACGAAGAACGTCGCGGCGGGCTTTTGCACCAGCAGCTCGTTCAGGTCCAGGGTTTTCTCGATGTAATCGTCGGCCGGCGAGGGGAAACCGGCCGAGACTTTGCCGGAAAACAGCGGCAAGGTCACAGTTTTGGGGTTTGAAGCAGCGGAATAAAAATTCGTTGGCATAATGAGCATAGCGGGTTGAGAGCGAGGCGAAGTCGAAAGGCGTTTATTATGTTCTCTTTTTGTTCTCATTTTAGGCGCTTTTTGCTAAACTGCCAAACATCCCAAAAGCAAATGATGTTGACACAATGACTGAACTGACCCGCCGACAACGACAAATCTTCGAGTTTTTGCGCGATAACTACGAACGCTTTGCCTATCCGCCTACGCTCGACGAGCTTTGCGAATCCTTGGGCATGGCTTCGCGCGGATCGTTACACAAGCACATCAGCGCCTTGATCGACGCCGGACTGATCGAACCGTTCGCGAGCAGCAAACAAACCGGCATTCGTTTGACGGCCCAGGCGCAGCGGGATTATGCCGCGTGCGAACATGCCTTGCCCTATGTCGGCAAAATCGCCGCCGGCAAACCGATCGAAGCATTGGCCGATGTGCATTACCTGCCGGTTCCGGAGCTGCTGAAAAGCGACAAGCCGTGTTATGTCTTGCAAGTCAAAGGGGATTCGATGAAAGAGGCCGGCATTTTCGACGGGGATTGGGTGGTGATCGAGCAGCGCGATTACGCACGCAACGGAGAAATAGTCGTGGCGTTGATCGATAATCACGAAGCGACATTGAAATATATCGAGCAATCGCCGGGCAAAGTGCTGTGATACCGGCCAATTCAGCGATGACAACCCAAATTTATGCGCCCGAACAAGTTCAAATTCAGGGCATTTTGGTCGGACAAATGCGCAGTTACCGGGCGCATTAGCAACAAACCTTTAAACGTGGAGAGCCGCGATGCAACGCAAAATTCACATGCAGGATCAGGTCAGAAACCGGGTGGCCGAGATTATGGGCGATTGCCGGTCGGATTGCGCGACCGCCTTGGGGATGAAGGTGTTGGTGGTATCGGCGATTATGTTGGTTGGGGTTGTATGGTGATGGAATAAGTACGGGAATGCGGCGGTGGTTTGACCTTTTCCGGCAAGGCTGGGAGGATGGAGACGCCATGGGTTTTGGGGGGGGATGTTTTGAGAGATGGCCCGATGGTATTTATGTTGCCGGAGGCGGCGAATGATGATTAGGCGATTTTGGCCAATTTGAGACCGTCGAGATTGATTTCTGAGTAGCCGGTTTATATCCGCAATAGCTTATTCGTTCGTTTGGAATTGATTGTCCCTGTAACCCATTCTCTGACCGGCGTAAGGTTACAACGCTTAGCAAGAAGAGCGACGTCCTTAGAGTTGCTGCAGCGACTGAGGCGCTTTAGAACACCTTGCTGTGTCTCTGGTGTCCAGAAAACTTGCAGTTTCTTACGTGCCCTGGTTATGGCTGTGTAAAAGATACTGTGTGTGATGTCTTCTTCATTTGCATCGGTTATTACAATTTTAACAGTATTGTATTCCAGACCCTGTGCTTTGTGTATCGACACGGCATAAGCCACCTGAAACGGCACAGTAGTATTCAGGGAGTCGTCATCATCATCGCTGGTGTCAATTTCGTAAACTGAGAAGCGCACAATCGAGCCCTCTATCCATTTGAGCCCATATAAACCAGCGACGTCGAACTCTGTGAGCGGTCGGTCAAGCTCCACATCGAACTGGATCTGCCCAGGTTTGTAATCGATGCCCACAATACGCCCTTTAAGATTATTATAAATCACAGGGCGGAAACGCTCGGTCTCATAAAAAAGGACAGGGTCGCCGATTTTGTACGTAGACACACGCCAAGTAGTTGCTGCTCCGGGGTTGCTACACTGCAGGAATCGGTTGATGTTGTTGATACCATATAGGCCGTCGTAGTTCAGACACAGGATGATCTCGTCCTGACCTTCGGTTTCGAACAACGTCTTGTCGAGCAAGGTCGAATACCTATTGCGGGCCATGACTTCGGCGATGTCGTCTTCAATGTCTCGAACCTTATTCCAGAACTCCAAGAGTGAGCTATTTGTGGTTCTGTATGGCGTTGTTAGCTCGAACACCGACGTGCTCGGAATGAATGAGCGAATGATTCCGAACCAGTTGCCGAACTGGATTGACTCAATCTGGTAGACGTCCCCGACGAGTACGAGTAGTTTGAAGGAGGTCTTCTCCAGCACCTTGATCAAGTCTGCGTTACTGACGGTGCTGCACTCATCGATAACGAGGAGGTCGTACTCTACTAGATTGGATGCTCTCCTGCCAATCTGGCTGCTGATCGTCCGGAAGTCAGAGTTCTGAGCGGTTACTTTACGCTTGAGGTTGTCGATCGCAGGGTTGGTATGCGCGAGAAAGAGTTTCTGCTTGTCGTTGAAGTAGTGTGCAATGTGTTCTACCATCGTTGATTTGCCAGTGCCAGCTGCCCCGTAAATCAGGGCAATGCGTGATTGGCTGAACAACTGCTTGAGCGAATCCTCCTTCGCCGGGTCGTCAATGCAACGACGAGTTTCATTGAGCCAGCGCTCGACAGCTTGGGTGTACCCGGCGATCCCGGAAGATGCATAGTCCTGAAGCTTCTTAACAATGGAGACAGTGTCATTCTCATACCCGCAGATGAATACGTGTCCTTTGTTGTGTACGAGCCGACGCTCCGTATGCTTGCGGTAGAGCTTTCTATTGTAAGTGGAGATCAAGCCGTTGATATCTCCGAATTCCTCGAGGTCGACCACGGGCGTGTAGAGGATCCCGTGATGCTCCACGTTGTTCTTTACGCGTCGAGCCAGAAGTTCGTGGTTACGCCCGGTCGTATCGAGGCTCTCGACAAGGTCCCAGTACCGGGGATTATGCCCTGGTAAAGATGTACAGAACGGCATGGTATCGAAAGGGATGCAGGCGTATTGAAGCTTCATCCCGGAGAGATAATTACAGCCTTGCCTATCATACTGTGCCTTGAGTATCTGATTTTGCATCCGCAGCAAAAGATATCGGAGGATACTGTGCCCTGGGGCGGCTAACCTAACAATGCGGCGCGCTTCATCCAGTATGGGGAATATCAGCGGCTTGGCTACATCAGCCGTCCCTGCCGCCCTCACCATCGTGTACTTGTCGTCGGGCATATCAACCAGTTCGAGCAGACTGCCCGAGTCCGCCGTCAGCCTGCTCATCAGGTAACGATACTCCTTCGAGTTGGTCTGTATTTCTACGGTGATGCCCAAGAGAAGCGCAAAGTTTTTGAGTTCGCATGGACGGATCGACACCTCCCACTCACGGATGATGGTGATCGGCATTCTTTGGTCGAGTACTTCGATCGAGTCTCTCCGGAGCGTCAACATGGCCGCGTACTTGTCAGTCATATCAATATCGGTGAAGGCGATGATGCGGTCGAACTTGCTTACCTTGTTGGCAGCTCGGTAGAAGGTGACTTCGTAGTAGATGCGCCCGCCGACGAAGAATGGCCGCGATTTGTGAATGTAGTACCTATCGCGCGAACTGCTGTCCGGTCGATATGAACTGGCCGCCACAATTCTTGCTGCTATCTTCTCGTGGTACTCCCGCAGGGACGGGTCTAGGTCGACCGGGAAGTCCTCTAGGTTTACCAACACCGAGACCCCACAGCTGTCTCGAAGCAAGCTGCGGATGCGGTGGAGGTACTCGTAGTACTTGAGCATTAAACGCTCGGAAGCATCCCCGTCCAAGGTATAGTGGGATGCACTTATCTGAATCAGTTTGTGGAACTTGCCGAGGAAGTTGAAACTTGCCTTGCTCTTGACGAAGGCGAGTCCAGGTTCTACTGCGGTGTAGTTGAATTCGGCATTAGGTGATCCTGTGTGGAGACGGACCGCAACTCCCTCGACCAAATTACGGAGCTGTGAAAGGATGTTCTGCGAGAGCAATGCCCGTTGGTCAGCGAGCGATTCGATATTACGACAGATGGCCTCGTTAGCGCTCAGGATTTGCCTGCTGACCGTAGTCATTAACTGTCACATTCCGCTTTTATAAATAAAGCCATAGTTATCCATCTGGTATCCATTTTCACGTAGGTCCGCTCGACTTCAGAGTTAAGCCAAAGTGACATGAGGCTGGGTGAGGAATACACCGCACATACCTAGCGAAGTAAGAACGGACAACCCAACAACCCACTTTGCCTTCAGATTGAGTTTGAAAGTTGAATATTTCATACGCTTCTCCTTGGTTTCTGTTTGCGTTGACTTGACGATAATTTTCTTACTGTCGATGAGAGTTGAACTCACCGAACGGCTGCTTTTTTCTACTTGGCTTGAATGTTGATAGACAAGGTCGATTAAGCTTCCGTCCCACCCACTCTCATGTCACCTCGGTTCTCTTTCTTTGGCCTAACTAATAATTAAAAAGTTTCTGTATATCAAGTGACAGGTGGTAATAATAGCCGTTAATTATCGAATCGCCATAAAATCAGTTTGAGTGATAGTCCGCAATGGGCCGTTGCGTACCCTCGTCCCGTAAAGTAAACATAGAAGCATCGTCACATGAGTTTACCTGTTGGTATCCATTTTCCCACGAATCCTTACGGTCAACCTATTTAGCCCTTTCTATTATCCGCCAAAATCCGATAAACGCTCGCCTCTCCAATATTAAGCTGTCTTGCAATCTGCGTTTTTGTTACGCCATTGGCCGCGAGTTCAACGACTTCCTGGCGCAGTCCGGTGGCCAAAGGCTTTCGGCCTTTATACTTGCCTGCGGCTTTTGCCTTGGCGACGCCTTCCCGCTGCCTCTCCAACATGATTTCCCGCTCGAATTGAGCGACGCCACCCAAGACGGTCAGCATCAGCTTGCCGGTGGGCGTTTGCGTATCCATGCCCAGGTTAAGAATGCGCAGGCCGGCCTGCTTTTGTTCCAGCGTCTGAATAATGGCCATGAGATCCGCCACCGATCGAGCTAACCGGTCGAGCTTTGTCACGACCAAGACATCGCCTTCCCGGGTAAATTCCAAGGCCGCTTCTAACTGCGCCCGGACGGAAACCGAGGAAACCTGTTCCTGGAAGATTTTTTTGCACTGAGCCGCTTCGAGTTCTCGAAGTTGCGCTTCAAGCCCGGCAATTTGTTCAGTCGTCGACGTTCTGGCGTAACCGATAATCATATTTCTCTCAATAGAGTTTATAGTGCTGTGATAGAGTGTCTATCATAATGCAAATAAAGGTCTATTGATAGGCTTTTAAGCGGGGTTGTGACTCTATCATTAGATCAAGGTCTATTGAGAGTTTTGAGGTATGAGGGGGGCGCAGTATTGGAAAAATACAGCCACTTGTTCCAACTTCGAAACTATTGGGCATTCCATTCGAAAAATCGCCACTAAGTTCGATAGGAACCCAGCCAGATTTTGAATGCCTTGGATTGGCTCGATAAGACGACGTCAATACAGTTTGAGCATATAATTTAATCTTTTATTTCATTTCGCAAAATATTGGCTCAGGGTGACTCATTGCAGGCATGTAATTTTCGTACAACTGATGGCAAGGCATGTGCTCGATCAGTAAATGAAGACTCGCAATACTGTTCTCTACACTTCGGCTATGATCGCAAGATAACCGATGAGATTCTTGATAATCCACGCTTCGCTACTGATTTCCAAGCTGTTTTAGAGACGCATGATGGTGATTGGCGTGGTTTTATATTTCCACATGGAATTAAATTACCGAAGAAAATTACCTTTAAGGTAAATGCGCGCGAGTGTCGGCTGGCTTCATTTGACCTGAAAGATGTTGTTTTTAAAGAGTCAGTCGACTTCTCGGATGCCATCTTTAAAGGTGCCTTTGCACTGAGGAGTACCATTTTTGAAGATATCGTTAAATTTGACCGCTGCCGATTTGAAAGTTCTGTTGACGTTCTTTACGTCCAATGTAAAAAGTCTGCTTCGTTTTACCGGGCTGACTTCTTGGGTCGAACGATTCTAAGGGCAAACTTTCTTGCATCAGTCAATTTCAATGAAGTAGTCTTTCACGATGCAACGATCTTTTCAGGATGGCGAACCGTAAGCCTTAGAGCCTCATCTTTAATATCAGTGAATACGGTTGGGTTTATATCTGTAGGATCGAAGCCGTCGGTTGGTCAAATGATTCGTCATCTATTAGTGCAAACTAGGAACTCGATATCCCGATTCGCACAATGCTTTAAAAATATGACGGTAAATGCCGCCAAAAATATTCACAGGCGCCTTATGGCATTTCATCGTAGATTTGCTAAAGCCGACCCCGATACTCAAATCTATAGGGTATTTGAGGGTGTAGGGGAACTCAAGGGGGTTGTTTTCATGAAGCCAGATCAAACCTTGTTTTCTGAGGTCAATTTGTCCAAAGTATATTTTAGTGGAACGAATCTTCGAGGCGTCAGATTTCTCGGCGTTAAATGGTGGCAACCAAACTTCAAGCGAAATGGACTCTATGACGAAGTTTCCATACAGTTATCGACAGATGGTCCATATCGGCATTTGTCCCTACCGATTCTCGAGGAGACATGCAGAAATGCAAGAGTCGCTCTTGAGGAGAACAGGAACTTTAATGCCGCATCGGATTTTTACGTTGCAGAAATGGAAGCTGCTCAAGCTCAACTTCCTGGCTTTATGCGCCATTTCTTCAGTGTGAATGCGCTGTACAAAAGTGTTAGTAACTATGGTACAAGTGTGGCCACAGCAATTAGAATGCTTGTTTGGCTCTATTTATTGCATTTTTCCGCTTCGTTCTACCTTGAATTACAATCGGGTACTTTACCTCAGATGCAACAATTTTCAGAACAAGCGATTCGATCAATAAAAGTCTTGCTATTGACACCAGACCCGAAGTTCGCAAACGTTTCCACTACACAATCTTGGTTTGATATTGTCCTTCGCTTACTAGGACCTATCCAGTTAGCAATGGTTGCCCTCGCTTTCCGATCGCGTATAAAGCGACATTAATTGGCCTATTGTGAGGTCACCAACGGCTGCTTTCTGGCCATACAGTTTGCAGAATCTGAATTTAGCTGACTGTCCGGTTTGGAGAAACGTGACCGAAAATAAAGGGTCGTTTGCGTACCTTCGAGCCGTAAACACATGAGTCTATCCGTTATTACTCATCTTCGCACGAATCCTTACGGTCAGTCTTATTCGTTAGGCTTTTTACTACGAAAAAACGGGTTTTCTGACTCTCTTTCTTCGATATTATTAAGTACCATGCTCATGGATAGATTTACCGTTTGTTCTTCAAACATTTCTCCGGTTAGTTCTCCTGAAATATCCATTGACTTGATGTTTACTTTAACTTTTGATTTTGTTAGCTCGCTTAATGCGGCTGAAATAGACTCTTGAACCGATCCGATAGTTACGTTTTTAATTGACATAAGTGTAAAAAATGAAAGAAAAGAAGAAATGGATATAATTGGTGTGCGTGCTTGGGAAACCTGAAAATTACGGCTCTTCCGGATTTGCCGTGGTAATAGCGTATCGATACCGAACAAGAAAAGAAAACATTATTTAAGCAATTGATAAGAAATGTAAATTTATCATTACGAATTTGCTTTGTCGCTAATTTGTCGAACTACCACGGGAAATCCGGAAGAGCCAAAATTACTCCCAGTTAATGCTTCAATGCTATTTTCAAGCCTTAAAAGACAAGGAGATTAACGTTGTTGTTAGTGACATTGTTTTTGTCTGTATAAATAAAGAAACAGCGTTCCCTCTCCCTGTCGTCATGCTTTCTTAATTCGTTATGCGCTATTTCTTCCTCGGGAACTCTTTCGAAAACAACTGCCAATTCCGAATAAGGCTGATTATTATTTTCCTAAAGCTTTAAGGATTGCAGTCTTATAGACGTTTTCTTCTGGTAGAGTAACGTTATTAAATGCTTCCTGTAACTTATACACCGTCGTCGAGTGCGAAACTGTTTGTTTTAGCGGAACAAGCTGCCCATCTATCTTCGGTTCGCTACCATTATGGCCATACACAAGGAATGTAATTGATGCAGGCTGAAGTGAATATCGGATTAGTCCGTCCTGTCCACCCAACCTATTCATAATCCTTTCATAGACAGGATGCGGGCATACAAAGAAAAGCCCTTTTTTGCACAAGCTTTCGCGCTGAAGAACCTGTCCCTTGTATATCAATTGGGGGAGTATTCGCTTTGATACATTTTCCCAATTTAACCCTGCCGTAGTTTTGACCGTGCTTCGATCATTTATCAATGCTTCATATCCGTTTCGGTAAGTTCCTGTTGTGTCTATTGTTTGGACTTCAACAGCTACGAACTCTTCCAATTCTCCAGAAACATCCAGTTTTGCAAGCACCCAATCCACAAAGTAGCCGCCTCGACCAGACTTCTGGGGTAAACGAAGCTCTCCACCCCATCGCCTGCCAAAGACAGCGACACAAACTTCATTATTTGAAGTGGTAAATTCCAACGCCTCGCGCCCGGGCACAAGTTTAAGTCCTTCGCCAAACGCCTTATCTGAAACATCCCGTAATATCCGATAATTATCAGCATACATTCGGATTGGGCAGCAAATAACAGGTTCCGATGTCATTGGCTTTAGTGAGCATACCCCAGAAGTAACTCCGTCGTTGAAACTTTTCTCGCACTCTTCGTCGATTATTGGGCATTCCTTGGTTACGGCTGCATTTTTCGCTGCATCAGATATGTCATCAGTACGGAAACCAAAGAACTCCCATATAATACCCGCCATTAGATTACTCTCGTCAGTTCTTTGGTGTCTCGACCAAGCATATTCGAGACACTCCTGCCTATTGCTGCCGCTAGCAATGGCGGCACCGCATTACCCACTTGCTCGTACTGCTCAACACGCGATCCCGAAAACCAGAATGTATCTGGAAATGTTTGGATACGTGCAGCTTCTCGAACGGTGAATGCACGATCTTGGTTGTAGTGGAAATATGCCCCCCAATGAGGGTCACATTTAGTAAGGATTGTCGAAGCGAGTCCCTCTGGGTCAACTCTCCCATAACGCTTTGTATGATCCGAGCGACGAGCTCTTTGCATCCCTTTCGGCAATAAATCAAACGGAATATCTGTCCAATTCCCTCCCGCAGGTATATGGGCCAAGCGCTCTAAGTTGATCTTGCTCAAGCGGGCCGCTTGGTGGTTAGCAACACCCTCCGACCCAGCGCGCATGATTCTCTGAAATTCGTTTTGAGGAGATACTCTATATAGTTTTAGGTCTCGGCCAAGCTCACCATTAATTAGTACTGGCAAGTCATCAATGGCATCCTTTACAGACACAAAAGAAGGCAGTTCAACTGATTGTGGAAGAGATACAATATTGCGGCCAGCGAACCTTGAAGTGAAATTCACCCTGAGCGGGGCATGGCAAATAGGTTCAGGAAATGCTTCTTGAATGTTGCCTCCATCCCTTAATCCAATAATGATAGTTCGCCATCGCGTTTGAGGGACTCCATAATGGGGAGCATAAAGTATTCTCACATCGGCAGTATATCCATGCTTTTGGAGTGCGGTCAGAATTGCATCTAGAGTGCCACCTTCTTCAAAAGACACCAACCCCGGAACATTTTCAATCAATACGGCACTTGGGTAAAACTCATCAACAAACCGCAGAAATTCTTTGAACAGATGGTTTCTTTCATCTTTCTTAGAACGCACTGGCGCATTAATAGAAAAGCCCTGGCATGGAGGCCCGCCCGCAAGAAGGTCTAGCTCGCCTTTTTTGACTCCAAGCTTGCTTCTGATCTTCCTGGCATCAACCTTTCGTATGTCCCTCTGGTCTACAAGAACGTCGGGGTGGTTGAGAGCAAAAGTTTCAGCATACCTAGACTGAATTTCATTAGCATAAAGAGCTTTAAAGCCAGCTTCCCGCAATCCCTCTGAAAGACCGCCCGCCCCGGCAAATAAATCAACCATTGTGAGGTTCTGATTGCCAGTCATTGAGATTATCTGCCGTTTGCTCATTTCGCTTCACTTTTATAATGTTGACGTTTTTCAGGAACAAAAAGATCTGCCTGTTGGGCACTCCTATGTTGGTTTACGTAATCTCTCATGAACTCTCTAATGATCTGCGCGGCAGGCCTATTCTCGGCCTTGCAAGCAACCAAGAATTCCTGATGGAGGTCCGGTTCGACCCTAATTCGGTAGTTGGATGATTTCGGCATTGGACATACATTGGTAACACATTTGTGTATCCATTATAGATGTGTCCGAGGAAACATCAAGATCTAATGTAGCTGGCAGCTTAGGGTCGTTTGCGAACCTTCGAGCCGGGAATCACATGACTTATGCAACCACTATCACATAAATTTATTCGCTATTGCCCATTTCGCACTCATCCTTATGGTCAAACTATTAGATTCTCGATGAGAACCCGGTAACCCTTTTTCTTCTTAGCATCGAAACTTTCCCTGCGGCTTCCAATGCTTCCGGTTCGCTGTCGAACCAATTTTCCGCACTGTTCCGGGCGATCCCACTCTGCCCCATTCCCGGACCAACGACCAATCGCCGTCTAAGCCGGGTGAAACAAACATCTGATAGAACCGGTGCATGTTTTGATCGGGATCGTGGCGTTCCAGGTAGATGCGGTTCATGGCTCACCTCAAATATCCGCCACCAACTTACTCAACCGCTCCTGCCCCGCATGCGTGTATATCTGCGTCGTGGCAATACTCTCATGGCCCAATAACGCCTGAATGTCCACCAGCTGCACGTCCTTTTCCAAGAGACGCGTGGCGTAGGTGTGCCGGAGCTTGTGCGGCGTGACTTTCTTTTGGATGCCGGCCTTGTCGATCATTTTCTTTAAATAAGCCCTGGCTGCATGCGCACTGGCCGGCTTTTGCCCCGGTTTTTTGGCGAACAGGTATTCATCCGGCGTTTTACCGACGATCGACAACGCCAGCACCCGGCCGAAACTTTCCGGCAACGGTACTTGCCGTTCCTTGTTGCCCTTCCCTATCACCCGTAATGATTTGGCCACGCCATCGACGACGCGGATCTGGTGCACTTGCAGGCTCAACGCTTCGCTGATGCGCAGGCCGGACTTCTGGATCAGCTCGAACAACAATTCGTAGCGCTGTCGCACTTTAATCGCCGAGGCCCGACTGCGGCCAAATATCGTTTCCGGAATATCGTCATAATTGCGCGTCGAGCGATTGAAAATGTCTTGTTCTTCCGGCTCCAGCCAGACCGGCATACGTTTTGGCCGTTTCGGTTTCTCGATTTGGTAGATGGGGTCATCTTCCACCAGGTCGTTGCGCTTGGCCCATTTGTAAAACGTGGCCAGACAGGAAATCTTTCGAGCGATCGCATGGGGGCCGACTTTATTCTTGGCCAAGTGCTGCACGAAATTTTCCGCCGCTGAGGATTTGCACCGCCGCCAATCCAAGCCCTCGCCTTCCAACCATCGTTGCCAGACGCCTAAATCCGAGTTGTAGTTGTAGCAAGTCGCATCGGAGTGGCCCTTGGTGTATTTCAGATAGGTCAAAAACTCTTTTCGGATTTGTCCGAACGTTTTTTCATTTTGATCTTCCATCTCTCCTCCATGCCGCGTTTCGAAACCTGTTAGGAATTTTTTGGCCATTTTTTGGGCCCGGCGGCGATTTGCGATTTACTAAAATGGCTATTTTAGTTTATGGAACTTAAAATGCCAAAACGTAAATATTTAGGTTTCATGCAAAAAATCGCCTATTAGGAACCGCAAAAACACACAAAACCAAGTCCCGGCAACCCTAAATTTACCGAAGCGAATGTTTTAGTAACTTTTGTACGTAATCCCCCAAGTATTAACACCTATACTCATTCAAAATGACAAAAACTGACTCTTTCGCTATTATGGGTTTGGGATTGAATAAGCGTTAGCTCTAACAGGATTGTGTTAGTGCTAACGGATCATTTTGGGCGTTATACACATGGCTACTTCAAATCGAGAGCGACAAAAACGATTTTATGAATCCAGAACCCAGACCGGAGCATCGAGAATTTCTTGTTGGCTACCTGCCGAAGACAATCGACGACTGCAACGGCTAATCGAACAGATGAGTGAAACCGGTAACGATAAAACCGGTTATGCCGATGTGATCAGTGAGGCATTGAAGCGTTTGGAAATCGAAATGACGCCGGCCGGCGCCAAAAGCATGATGCGCTATGGCCTGCTCTACCTAAACAACGTAAACAACGAGGGTAAAAATGAACGACGATAAGCGCGAAGTGATAGTCACCGACATCCAGATGCCTTTCATGTCGATGGTGTTTTTCATGGTCAAATGGGCGATTGCCTCGATACCGGCGATTATCATTCTGGTCTTCATCGGCTCTTTTGTTTCAACATTTTTCGCCGCGTTGATACGTTGATCCAGTTATCCACAAAATCTGTGGATAACCTTGTCATTAACTCGTCATATTCGCTTTGCATACCTTTAGCCTCAAGGGGTTTAGAATTTTGACTAAAATTTGGACAAGCTTGTTTGGGCACATACTTACCCCCCCTGAAACGGTGGCGGAAGCTGTTGAAATGCTTCTGGGGTTATTGAGCGTCGAAGAAAAGTTCGAGATTGCGGTGATGCCGAAGGACAAACTATTCGATTTGCACTTCGGCCTTGGCTTGGCGATCCGGAATGCGTTTAGATTGCATGAGCCTGGGAACAAATTGCAGGCGTCGTGCGGCACGTCTCACTCTGATGATGCTTCCTGGGTGATAATTAGCGCATTATGGCGAACGTTACAAACATGGGAACCGTAA